>NZ_RCWN01000002.1 GCF_003668555.1 Notoacmeibacter ruber
TCCTCGATGAACGGACGGACCGGCGCTGGACGCTGCAATATTACACCGGCTCGCTTGTCTCCAGCCTGATCTCGGCTTTCGAGACACTCGCGGAAGAGCGCGGCGTTCCTGTTCTGCGAGGGCCGAGTGAGCATTCTCTGGCCTGCGGCGCGATGGCCAACTGGCAGCTCTACGAGATGCCCTCCGTCACCATCATCACATCGGGCATGATCGATGAGTTTCGCGGCACATTGGCCAATTTGTGCGAAGCGCGCGCCCGCGGCTTCGTGATCTGCGCAGAGCAGAAGCCGGCGCAGTGGTACGCCTTTCAGTCGACCATCACGCCGGAGAACGACAGCCGAGAAATGTTGCGCGCCCGGCGCATCCCTTACGTCTATCTCGACGATCCCGCCGACCTGCAACGTGGGGTCGAACGCGCGCTGCGCCTCTATGACGAGAGCCTCGGCCCGGTCTTCATTCTGGCGACGCAGCAGGTGCTCAACGTCAAGGCGGCGGAGAAGACAACGGCCGAGGCACCCTCCATACCTGCGCCTGCCCCGCCGAAGCCTGACGAGAGCGCGCTTGTCCCGCTCCTCGAACTCATCAATTCGGGGCCGTCCCGGCTACTTCTCCAGCCTGGCAGGTTGCGGCCGGAGACGATGCGCCTGCTGGTCTCAATCGCAGACCGGGCGGGGATCGCGCTGGTCGACAGCATCATCCATCCCGGCACGGTGCCGACCCATCTGGATGGCGCGCCCTGCCCCAACCATCTCGGAACACTCAGCGTCTATGGTTTCAGCGACGCGGTGTACCGCTTCCTGCATTGCGACGGCCGTATCGCGCCGCGCGACAGCCAGGCGCTGATCTTTCTGGGCGACAAGATTTCCCAGGTCGTCACACCCTTCACCGAGGCCAAACTACACCGGCAATTTCAGATCGCGCAGGTGATCGACGAGCCGGGCCTGATCGCTCCCTTCGCGGACATCGCGCTGGTCGCCGATCCGCATGATGCGCTTCTGGCGCTGGAAAGCCGGCTTGAAGTGCCGCCCGATCTGCGGGCCAAAAGGCTGACCGCCATCGCCGCGGCGCGTGACGGACATGAGGATCTTTCGAGCTGCCTGCCCTCGCTGCCGATGACGCCGAACTACTTCTTCGGCGCGCTCGGGCGCCTGCTGACCGATATGATCGAGCGCGAGGGCTATGATTTCACCGGGCTCTACGATGTCGGCCGCTGCGGCGTCTCGGCGATCCGAAATCTGCCGAAAACGCGCACCGGCTTTTCGGGCTGGTACGGGCGCGCGCTTATGGGCGATGCCTATATGGCGACGCTCGCATTGGCGCGGACCTGCCCGACCGATCTGCTGACCTTTGCGGGAGACGGCGCACGCGCCCTGGTGCCCGACATTCTTCCGAGCCTTCTGGAAAACGCCCTGTCGAGCGGGCCGCGACGCGACCGGACAATCTCGATCTTCGTGCTGTCCAATAGCGGCCTGTCGGCGATCAACTCCTATCAGGAGCGCATCCTGTTCAATCGAACGTCGCGGCAGATGCGCGTCCTCAACATCGCCACGCCGGAATCGGACCGGGACATGTGCGGCTATCGCGTCGTGACCCGTACCATCGACCTGTTCGACCGCGAAGCCATGCATCGCGCCCTTCGAACACGCGGACGCATCAATCTGTTCACTGTCAATCTGGCTCATAACAATGAAGGAGATGGGATGTCGCTCGCCCATGTGAATGGCTGGCAGCAGCACCAGCAGGCGCGGCCAAAGCCGATGCGCGTTGCGCGAGAGGGCATCTGACATGCGCTTTGGCTTCATCGCCCATCCCACCTCGCCGCCCCTTAAGCGGTACGTGAAGATGCTCGACCTCGTGCAGCGCAGTTCGCACGATTTCCAGTCCGGCTATTCGCGCGATCTATGGTCACGCAGCAATCTCGTTCCCTTCATGAATTTCGACAGGGTCGTCAGCGCAAACGGCTCCGAGGCGAAGGGCGAGGTCCGCTATCTGCCGCTCACCGCCGAGGAGATGCTGAAAGACCCTTCCGGCAGCCTGCGCAGGGTGATCGAGGGCGCGGAGATCTATGCCAGCGAAGGTGTCGATATTGTCGGGCTCGGCGGCTTTACCTCCATCGTCGGACGCCGCGGCGCCGATGTCGCAGCGGCCAGCCCCGTGCCGGTGACGAGCGGCAACTCGCTGACCGCTTATGCCGGCTATCGCGCACTTTGCCAGATCCTCGACTGGATGGAGCTTCGGCCGAACGACCACCGCGTCGCGATCGTAGGCTATCCCGGCTCCATCGCATTGGTCATCGCGCGGCTGCTGCTTGAGGAAGGCCTCGAACTGGACCTTGTCCACCGCCCCGGCGCCAGCGCTGAGGACATGCTCGAGCATCTGCCGGAGCGCTGGCATAACAGGGTGCGGCTCAGCGGCGATATCGGGGATTTCTACAGCGAAGACCGGCTGTTCATCGCGGCCACTTCAGCGGGCGGCATCATCGACCCCAGCCGTCTTCTGCCGGGTTCGATCGTGATCGATGTCGCGCTGCCCCGCGACGTTTCCGAGCACGATGCGGCGACGCGCGACGACATTCTCATTGTCGATGGTGGCTGCGTCACCGCCTCGGACAAGGTGCGGATGGGCGGGGAGTCGCTGAACCTCTCCATCAAGCAGCAGCTCAATGCCTGCCTTGCCGAGACGATGATCCTGGCGCTCGAACAGCGCGCCGAAATCTATTCAATCGGTCGTACGCTCGAAACCGAGAAAGTATTGGCCATCGGCGAGATCGCACAGCGCCATGGCTTTGCGCCTGACCCCCTTGCCTCCTACGGCAGACGGATCGAGCCGGCACACGTCGCCAGCCTTCGACGCTATCACTGCAACGGCCATCGGTTGAACGGCGGCGCGCCGACGCCGTCCCCTTCGGCTGGCGATCTGCGCTCGCGCGAACATCACGATACGGCGCTCCGTTTCCGCCGCCATATCAATCCCTATCTGGCGGATTTCCTCCAGATGCTCCATTGCGACCGGGTTTTCGAAAAGGCCAAGGGCGCCGTGCTGACCGATACGGAAGGGCGCGACTATCTCGATTTCGTGGCCGGCTATGGCTGCCTCAATCTCGGCCACAACCCGCCCGCCATCACCGGCGCACTTCAAGATTTCCTGTCGGGCGACAACCCCAATTTCGTGCAATATGTCTCCTTCCCGAAGCAGACCTCGCTTCTGGCCGAGAGACTAAGCGCGCGGGTCGGCGGCGGTCTGGAACGGGTTTTCTTCTCCAATTCCGGCACCGAGGCCGTCGAAGCGGCGCTGAAGCTCGCACGCGCCGCTTCGCCGCACGACCGCATCGTGCACGTCCAAAACAGCTATCATGGCAAGACGCTCGGCGCGCTCTCCGTGACCGGGCGGGAGAAGCACCAGCGCTTTTTCCGACCGCTCGTGCCGGGCGTGGAGGCTGTGCCTTTCGACGATCTGGATGCCATTGAGAATGCGCTGCGTGGCGGCGATGTCGCCGCACTTATCCTGGAGCCGATCCTCGGCGAAGGCGGCGTTCTTGTTCCCTCAGACGGCTATCTGAAAAGTGCGCGCACTCTTTGCGACCGCTACGGCGCATTCCTTATTCTCGATGAGATACAGACGGGCATGGGCAGGACAGGCCGCTTCCTTGCCAGCGAATGGGAGGAGGTGCAGGCCGATATATTGTGCCTTTCGAAATCGCTGTCCGGGGGCCTGATGCCGATCGGCGCGACGCTGACGCGGGCCGATATCTGGGATCGCGCCTATGGCACTAGCGACCGCTTTCTGGCCCACAGCTCCACCTTCGGCGGCGGAAACATGGCCGCGACGGCGGCACTCGCAACGCTCGACGCGTTCGAGGACGGCGCGATTATCGCCAATGCGCTCGATGTCGGCGAATCCCTTCGCACACGGCTTCGCGAGGTCGCCGTCAATTTCCCCTTCATCGGCGAAATACGCGGCAAGGGCATGATGCTGGCGGTGGCGTTCGAAAGCGATTTCAGCGGCGCTGTGGCTGCCGGCGCGCATGAATTCGCAACGCGACTGCCGGGCGACTGGCACATGACGTGGAAGTTCCTGCCGGACCAGATCCGCCAGAACCTGCTGGACGCCATGCGCCACTTCGAAGGCACGCTCGGCGAAATGTTCTGTATGCGGTTCGTGACGAAGCTGGCGCAGGATCACGCGATCCTCACCTTCCTGACCGCCAACAGTTCGACCGTCATCCGCCTTCAGCCGCCGCTGATCCTCACACACGAACAGGCCGGACGCTTCGCCACGGCCTTCGAAGAAACATGCCGCGATATGTCAACGTTCCTGAATTGAGATTACCCATGGAAAACAACCTCGCGCGGGTTGGCGAGACCATCCTGTCCTTCTTCAACGCCCAGGCGCTCATCGCTGCCTTCGAACTCGGCATCTTTGACGCCATCGGCGATGGTGGAGCGAGCGAAGCGGAGATATACGAGCGCTGCGGACTGGCCGAGAAATCCGGGCGGCAAATGCTGATCGCGCTCAGCGCACTCGGCTTCGTCATTCGCGACGGCGAGCGCTATCGTCTGGCGCCGGGCATGGAAGCCTGTCTGCGTCGGGACGGATCGCAATATCTCGGCACGCTCGCGCGCCACGCCAACAAATTCCTCTATCCGCTATGGAGCCGATGCGCCGATGCGGTGCGGCAGGACAGTAACCAGCGCGCGGCGGTGTTTAACGACAGCCGTGACTGGTTCGAGATCCTCTATTCCGACCCCGAGGACGTGGCGGACTTTCACGCTTTTCTCAGCGTGTTGGCCGACCCTTTCGTCGAAAATTTCGTCAAGGGTTACGACTTCAGCCGTCACAAAGGCTTTCTGGATATCGGATCGGGCCGCGCCGCGCTGCCGGCCAAGGTCATCGCAGCGCATCCGCACCTGACCGCCGCCGTTTGCGATCTGCTGGAAGCCGCGCGCCATATGCGACAGGAACTGTCCGCCGCCGGACAACTCGACCGGATAGCCGTCTATGAGGGCGACGTGATCGCCGGCGACCTGCCCGAAATTCATGAAGACCTCGTCCATATGGGCTGGATGCTGCACGATTACGGCGTCGAGACCCAAAAGCGCATCCTGTCCAACATCTTCGCCGCGCTGCCATCCGGCGCCACCTTCATCGCCAGCGAGACGCCGCTTCTCGATGACCAGGCTGGCCCGGCCTTCGTCGCGCTTCTGTCTCTGAACATGCTCGTTTCGTCCGACGGCGGCATCGAAAGCACCTGCGCCGAATATCTTGAACGCTTCCGCCAGGCAGGCTTCGCAAATGTGCGCGCCATGCCGCTGGAAGGACCGCGCACCTTGCTCATTGGCGAGAAACCCTGACCAGGAGACCGACAAGCCATGGAAAAGAAAATTCTTTCGCTTCTCAACGAGAACTACGCGCTAGGCCTTGAGGAACAGCTCTCGCTCGACACGCCCCTGCTGGAACTCAACATTCTGGATTCCAGTACGTTTTTCGACCTCATCGAAATCATTCAGGCCGAGTTCGGCGTCACCGTGCCGCTGACCGAGATCAAGCCCGACAATTTCGCCAGCGCCCACGCCATCGTGCGGATGACGAACGATCTTCTGGCCTCCAGCGCCGCTGCCTGAACCACCGCACACGGAGACAAAGAGATGACCGATACTCAGACGACGCTCCAGGACACGCAGTTCGAGGACGCCCTAGCCCTGACGCTTTACGTCGTACAACAGCAGACCGGCTATCCGCTGGATCAGCTTGCGGCCGACGCCGAATTCGAGACCGATCTCGGCATCGACAGCATTGTCCAACTGGAAATCACCGCCGATCTTCTGGCCCGGTGCGGATTGTCCGCCGATAGCGGCAAGCTTTCCGGCACCGTCTCGATCAGCGAGTTGGCGCGCAAACTCGTCCTCGCGCTCGATGGCCGCCCCGTCCCCGCGCCGCCTACGGCAAAGGACAAGACGGCTGCGGATGGCGAGCTTCTCGACATGCTTCTGAAGACGCCGCACAACGCGCCGAAGGAGACGCCGACATTTCCTGCGCCGACGACTGAAACGCGCACCATGCGCGACTTCGCCGACGTGCCTCACCGCGACCTGTTCCATAAGGTCGAGGCATTTGACTCATTTTACAAAACCCAGCGCGACGCCGGTTTCTACTGGTACGGCATGCCGCTCGAAAGCCCGTGCCAGAACCGCGCGGTGATCCATGACGAGGTCAGCGGCCAACGCAACGAATTTCTGATGTTCGCGTCCAATAACTATCTCGGTCTGGCGAACGATCCGCGCGTGATCGAGGCGATACGCGATGCGGCCAGCCTCTATGGCGCGACCAATACGGGCTGCCGCCTGATCGGCGGCTCGAATGTGCTGCACAAGGAGTTGGAACGTAAACTTGCCGAGTTGAAGGGCACCGAGGATTCGATCGTCTTTCCGTCCGGCTATTCAGCCAATGTCGGAACGATCTCAGCCTTGATGGGAAGCCGGGACATCGTCTTCACCGACGCCCTCAACCATATGAGCATTCAGGACGGCTGCAAACTTTCCGGCGCGTCAAGGCGCATCTATCAGCACACCACGGGCGCACTTGAACGGGCGCTGGAGCGCAGCGCCGACGCCGATGGGGGGCGGCTGATCGTCACCGATGGCGTCTTCTCCATGCATGGCGACATCGTCGATCTGCCCCGCGTGGTGGAACTGGCGCGCAGATACGATGCCAAGGTGCTTGTCGACGATGCGCATTCGACCGGCGTCCTCGGCAAGACCGGCTCCGGCACCAGCGAGCATTTCGGCATGAAGGGTCAGATCGATCTGGAACTCGGCACCTTTTCCAAAACCCTCGCCGGTGTGGGCGGGTTCGTCGCTGCGCGCGCCGATGTGGTCGAATATCTGCGGTTCTACGCCAATTCCTACGTCTTCGCCGCGACCATTCCGGCCCATGTTGCCGCAGGGCTGATCGCTTCCATCGACATCATGAAGTCCGAGCCGCAACGCATCGAAACGCTGTGGCGCAATATCGGTCATCTGAAGAGTAAGCTGCTCAAGGCCGGCTTCGATCTGGGAGAAACCCAAAGCGCGATCCTGCCTATCGTGATCGGCGACGACCGCAAGACACTGGAAATGGGCCGTGCGGTGCGGGCGCGCGGCATGTTCTGCCAGACCGTCGTATTTCCAGGCGTGTCGGTAGGCGATGCGCGGCTGCGGATTTCCGTGACCTCAGAGCATACGCTGGAAGATCTGGATTTGGCCGCGCAGATCGTCATCGACAGCGCCGAAGAAGTCGGAGTGCAAACCCATGTCTGACCTCTCTTATTTCGCCGTGATCGACGGCCTGCGGGAGAGCGCCGCGCGCTTTCCCAACGCCCCCGCCCTCCTTGGCCCGGAGACGGTAACCTATGGCTCGCTCCATCAGCAGGCGTGCCGGATCGCGGCGCGCATCCAGCAAGCGGGCGTCAAACCCGGCGCCCGTATGGCGATCTGGACGTTGAAGGGGAACGACTTCATTACGGCGATATGGGGCGCGCTGGAAGCGGGGCTGGCCTATGTCCCGCTCGACCCTTGTCAGCCGAGCGCGCGGGCGGCTCAAATCCTCCGGGAGGCCGATCCGGAGGTCATGGTGGCGCACCCCGATCTCCTTTCCCACCTGCCTGGCGCGCTGCCGGACAGCCTTCGCCTTGTGCTGTTTGCCGATGGCGACACGACCCAACCGACGCCTGGGCTGCCTGTGTCTTCCAGCCGCCTCGGCGCACTTCCAGATGCCCCGCACGAGCCGTTCTCGCCGCTTCCCGACACGGTGGCGACGGTTCTCTTCACTTCTGGCTCGACCGGCGTGCCGAAAGGCGTTCAGCTCTCTTATCGCAATCTCCATGCCTTTGTCGGCTGGGCCGTCAGCGAGTTCGACCTGAAAGCCGATGACGTGATCGCCAATCACGCCAGCTTCCATTTCGATCTATCGACCTTCGACCTTTTTGCCGCCGCGAGAGTGCGGGCCGCCGTCTGGCCGATCCCAACGCCTCAGCAATCCAACATCGCCGCGATCTCCGAAGGCATCGGCCGATATGGCGTGACGACGATCTACGCCGTTCCGTCCATCCTGACGATGCTGACCCGCGCAAGACTCCTCGGTCCAGATGTCGCACCGACTCTCCGCCGGGTATTGTTCGCCGGCGAGGTGTTTCCGATCTTCGATCTGCAGGCATTGGCGGCGCAACTGCCAGAGGGCTGCACCCTCTACAATCTCTTCGGCCCGACAGAGACAAATGTCTGCACCGCCCATCGCGTGACCGAAGCGGATCTTGCGGGGGACCAACCGGTGCCGATCGGCAAGCCGCTGCCGGGCCAGATCGCCCATATTCTCGACCCCGAAACCCGGCTACCGGTGGCAGAGGGGGCTAAAGGCGAACTGGTCGTGGAGGGATCGCTGGTCACGCCCGGCTATCTCAACGTTGCCGACGAAACCATCAGGGCCAGCCATCGCGCCGGGCGGCACGCCACCGGAGATATCGTCTCGTCTCGCGATGGCGTTCTGCACTATCACGGGCGCATCGACCGCATCGTCAAGATGCAGGGCAACCGGGTGGAACTCGGTGAAATCGAGGCGGCGATCGTGCGTCACCCATCTGTCCGCCAGGCTGCAACCATTCACATAAGCGGGCCGCGCGGCAGCGATCTCGTCGCTTTCGTTTCCTGCGAAGCCGGCAGGTCGCCGCCGAACGCGATCGACCTCCTCAACCACCTCCGCACGCTTCTGCCCCGGTATATGCTGCCGCGCCATTTCAAGATCATGTCCACCCTGCCGCTCAATCCCAACGGCAAGATCGACATGCGGCAGCTGACCCACATCGCCGAGGATCAGTTCCTTCGTGCCCCGGAGCAGCGCAGGATGGAGGAGGCGGAAGACGCATGAACGCCATGCCTCTGGAGCCTCTTGCCATCGTCGCGGCCGCGCATCATCGCCCGGCGGAGATGGCGCCATTTCCGCCGCATCGGCTGGCCAAATGTGCGCCAGGGGTGGCTCGAAGGGCGGCCAATATGCAGGCGCGGCTGCTCGAACCGTCCCCTGTCCCTGCTTCGGCTTTTCGCATTCCACCGATCTTCGAGCGGGCTGTCTCCGCGCTGACCTTGAACCTTCTGTCGCTGACGCGCGAGGCGATGTGCGGGAACGCCGAGGAAGCGGCGTTCCGGTACGATCCGGACCGCACGGATGTCATTGTCGGCGTATGCGGCGGTTTCGACGCGACATTGCGCAATGCGCTGAAGGTCGCCGGCGTCTCCGCGCTCAGCGTGTCCGACGCCGAAACCATCGTTCGCAAGAAGCGGCTGCTTCAGGCGCATTTCGGATCGACCACCCACGACAAGGTCGGCGAGATGGCCAGCATCATTGCCGCGCGGATCGGGCTGGAGATCGGCGCGCATGGCCGCATCCTTGCGCTGGAAAGCGCCGAGGCAACGACATTCGCAGCGTTCGAAACGGCAGCGCTCGGCCTCCATTCGGGTGCGTCGGACACGGTATTCGTCGCGGTCGGCCAGCGCTTCGAGGGTGCTCATATGGCGCTGGCTCTGGCCGATGCGATTGGCGCAGGCATCCCGCTGATCGAAGGCGCAAGCGTCTTCGTCCTGAGGAGGCTCGATGACGTGCGCCGCGACAAGGACCCAATCCTCGCGGTGATCGATGGTTTCGCGAGCCGGCAGTCCGACCCATCCGGCCCGGATGCGGAGAACCGCAGGGCCGATTTGCAGACGCTCGTCGAGGCGCTTCCCGCCGACCGGGTGCAAGCCGCCTGCCCCGCCAGCGCCGAAGCGCTGAACCTGCCATCGCCTGAAGGTTTCGGACTGGCGCATGCCGGTGCCGGGGCCCTGGCAAACGCCCTGCCATCCCTCGCTGACGGCCAGTCGGCCACGATTGTCGGTCGCAGCCTTTACGGGCGGAGTTGGGCATTTCGCTTCCGCGGTCCCGCACCCTGGCAAGAAAGTGCGCCTGTCAGCGCCGACTTGGCTGCTTCGGTTATTCGGGAGCCCGTCGCCATTGTCGGGCTGGGCGCCAGCTACGGCCCGTTCATCGGACGTGAAGCGGTGTTGGATGCCTTCAAGGCGGGCCGTGACGGCATCGGTCTCCTGAGCGAAAAGGCGTTGCCGCGCCAAACGTGTTTCGACCAGAACAAAGCCATCCCCCTCTCCAGCTATGCAGAGATCGGTGGCGAATTGCGTCCGGCTGAACAAAGCGGCACGCCGGGTTCGCACGACGCACAAGAGGGCGGGACCGGTGCGGACCCTTGCCAAAGCCTTGCCTTCGCGGTCGCGAGCGAAGCCCTTAATCAGAACGGCGTGGCAGCAGGGTCGAAATCGCCATACCCGCTACGCTGGCTTGTCGTTGTGGCGGCACAATTATGCACCGGCGCGGAGCGGCAATATTCCAATATCTGCCATCAGGCGGAACTCGCCTCAGTTCTTCATCTTTCCGAAAGCGACACGCCCTCCCCCACAATCCCGCTTGCCGACCTCCTGCCCGCCGAAACGGCCAGGCGGCTTTCCGCCGAATTTGGACTGAATGCGCCCGGCATCGCCGTTGAAAGCGCCTGCGCCTCGTCACTCGCCGCGCTCGACATTGCCATGCGGCAATTGCAACTCGGCCTTTGCGACGCGGCGCTTGTCGTGGCCGCCGAGCTTCCCAACAATCCGCGCGATCTGACGCTGTGCTCGGCGCAGCGCATGTTGTCGAGTGAACGTATCTCCCCCTTCACCGAAGAGGCCGACGGTTTTTCGCCCGGAGACGGCGCGGGCGCGGTGGTGTTGCGGCGGCTTTCGGATGCGCAGACCGGACAGGCCAACATTCTGGGTGTGATACGCGGCATCGGCGGCTCGTCAGACGCCATTTCCTTCACCGCGCCCGATCCGCGTGGCCAAATCTCGGCGATGCGCAGGGCGCTGGAGGATGCCGGCATTGAACCGTCCACCATCGCCTATGTCGAGGCCCACGGCACCGGCACGGTCCGCGGCGACCGGATCGAGATCGAGGCCCTCAACGCCGTCTACGGCGAGCCGGTCAGACATTGCGCGCTCGATCATCAAAACAGGGCCGGCACCGGCCTCGGCTCGGTGAAATCGATGATCGGCCACAGTTTCGCCGCTGCCGGTATGGCGGGGATGATCCGTGCACTCTGCATGGTGGAAACGGGCCAAATCCCACCGACCATCCTGCGCGGCCCGGTCCACCCCGATCTCGGCCTCGAACGTGGACCCTGGCGGCTCTCGGACAAGCCTCAGCCTTGGGCCGACGGCCCGGCGCCGCGCCGCGCCGCGGTCAACACACTCGGCACAGGCGGCACCAATTTTCACGCCATCGTCGAAGCGCCCCCGACGCAACAGTTTTCGGAGACACAATGCAACTGATCGTCCACAAGATCCGACTTCTCGCCCAATCCTACGCCGAGCGTTTCGAAGACTGGGTGCAGACAAGCGACTACGCCGCATGCCCACAATTGCCGAGCCTCGTCGCTTTCTCCGTACAGCGCGCGGAGCCGGGTGCCGATTTCGACTATTTCGAAGTGATCACCGTGACATCGCTTGAAGCCTTCGAGAAAGACATGCGGACCGATGTTTTCGATAGCCTGGTCGCGGCCTTTTCCGGCATGGCCGAGGTCCAGGAGGAGATCATCGGCACACGGCTCGGCGAAGGCTACGTACGGTCGCCCTGACAATGCCAACCGCGCCCGTCCTCTCACAAATCCGGCTCGGCGGCCGAACCGTCTTCCTGCTGAACTTCGCCGATGAGACGGCAGGAGCGCTTGAGACGCACGCCTGCGACGTTCTTTCGCGCGACGAACTGACGTTGTGGCGGGGTTTTCCGCTCGCCCGAAAGCGTCGTGAATGGCTGGCAGGGCGGATGGCCGCAAAGGCCGCTCTTCAGGCCGACCGGCTGGAGAGAGGATTGGAGCCGCTACCATTTCGGACATTGCCGGTCTTGCCGGACGATGGACGCAGCGGGCCAGTCCAGTCCCCGCTGGATGGCTGTCTGACCATTTCGCACTCCGGTACGATGGCGGCGGCTGCCCATTCGGATACGCCCATCGGCATCGACATTGAGCGGCTGCGGGCTTTCACTCCTGCCGTAATCCAACAGTTTGTTTCACCTACTGAATCTCGCCTGCTTGGCCCCTGCCCTGACGATGATCCCCGGCTGACGCTGCTCTGGAGCGCCAAGGAGGCCGTGCTGAAAGCGCGGCGGGCGCGAAACCTGACCAAAATCCGCCAGATCGAATGGCGGGGTTGGAACTGTAGTGGCGCGATGGAAATGCGCGAGCACGGCCTTCCGGTTTCCGGTGTCTTCGCCGGCTTTTGGCGCGGCCATGCCGTCGCGGTCGCCTCCGCTCGTCGATTGCCCGAAGCGAGGGCGGCATGACCGATCCGATAGCCGCTATCAGGAACGCTGCCGCGACCGCCCGCTGGGCGCCCTCCTCTCACAATTCCCAGCCCTGGCAGGTCGAAATCGAGCCGCTGAACAGCATGGAGATGCGGCATGTCCATATCCGTCTCGACGAGACGGCGCGTCTGCGCGCTCTCGATGCGCTGGATGACGAAATGGCGATCAGTCTCGGCCTTTTCGCCGGAACTTTCTGTCGAGAGCTGGGTTCGGCGGGCGTGCCATATCGCGTCAGCGCCGATCCCCCCACCGCGCTGACGATAAGGGTTGGTCCGGCCCCATCGCGAAAGCCGGAGAAGGTCCAGGAACGAACGGACGAGATCAGGGCACGCCGGACCAGCCGCGGCGCTTTCTCCCCGCGTCTGCTGACCGTATCGGATCGCAAGGCTTTGCAGACCCGTCAATGGACCGGTCTGGGCATCGGCACGGCGGCCTCGGTCCAATTGCTTGAGGATGCCGTCCTGCGTCAGAGCGTCGCCGGGTTGCTCGAACGGTATGGTGCACAGGACTTTTCCCATTTCGCCGCCTGGTCGGAGACATACGCTCACATCAAATTCGTACCAGCTTCAGCACTGCACGAAGGGCGCGGCTTCTCCATCGAGTCGATCCTTGGCCCGCTCTCTCCCATGCGTCGATCACTGATGAGAATCGTGCTGCACCCTGTCACGATGCAGTTCTTGCGCCCGTTCGGGCTTCCCCGCGCCATGGCGCGGAGCCTGGCGGAGCTGGCCTTCGGCTCCCCGGCGCTCGTCGTGCTCGTGGCAGAGGACACGCGGCCCGAATTTTTCGATCTGGTCGAAACGGGAAACAGACTGGCCGAGATATGGCTCACCGCCGAGCGGCAGGGATTGTGCCTGCATCCGCTCAGCGTCCTGCTGCAGCATCCAGACGCCCGGCAGGCGTTGCGACAGGCGCTCGGACTTTCCGGCCAGCCCGTCTTCATCGCGCGGGTGGGCGAAGCGCTTCAGCCAGCTCCGCCATCGCCTCGCATCCCGACCGATGCACTCGTCACCTACCGTCCGCCCGCCGCAACGGCGGCCAGCTAGAGAGAGATCATGGATTTCGCCCCTCAACCCGATCAGATGCAGCGTAACGCCCATCTCGAGCGCTTCGCCCAGGATTTCGCCCGCACCACCCATCAGCGAGCGCCTGATTTCGACCGCGCTCTCTGGGACAGGCTGGCAGCGATGGGTCTTGCCGGACTGCCGCTGCCAAACGAGTTCGGCGGCTCCGGCCTCAGCGCTCTGGACACCGTGCAGAGCTTTGAAACCGTGGCGCGACATATCCCCGATCTCGGCCTGCTGTTTTCGCTCTGCGCGCACCTCTTCGCCTGCGTCGTGCCGCTCTGGCGCGGGGGATCGGCGGACCAGAAGGCGCGCTGGCTCGAGCCGCTCGCAACGGGCCGGTTGATCGCAGCCAACGCGATCTCCGAGGAAGGCTCGGGATCGGATGTCTTCGCCATGGCGACGCGGGCCGAACGCGATGGCGACAGCTACATCCTCAACGGCACGAAGCGGTTCATCACCAATGCGCCGGTCGCAGACGTTCTCGTCACCTATGCCCGAACCGATCCGGCGTCCTCCTTTTTCGGCATCAGCTGTTTCGTCATCCCGACCGACACACCCGGCGTAACGATCACGCCGGAGGAGACCAAATCCGGCCTCGCTTCGAGCCCGTGGGGTAGCGTACATTTCGACGATTGCCGCATCGGCGGTGATATGCGCATCGGGCCGGAAGGTGCGGGAGCGTCCCTTTTTCACGACAGCATGGTGTGGGAACGCAGTTGCCTGTTCTCCATCTATCTCGGTGCGATGGACCGTATCTATTCCCTCTGTCTGGATCACGCGCGTAACCGCTCGCAATTCGGCCGCGCCATCGGCGCCAATCAGGCGATCTCCGACCGCCTCGTCGACATGCGGCTGCGGGTAGAGACCGCGCGGCTGCTGCTCTACAAAGCGGTCTGGCTTTACGATCAGGGGAAGCCTTGCGAGCAAACCGTCGCCCTCGGCAAGATCTGGATTTCGGAATCGGCGGTGCAGATCGGCAAGGACGCCATGCAGATCTTCGGCGGCGAAGCGATGACCGCCAGCCACCCCGTCAACCGCTTTCTCAACGATGCGATGCCCTCGCGGATATTTTCCGGCAGTTCGGAGATCCAGCGCGAAATCGTCGCCCAAGGCATGAAACTACGCTGACGCTGGAGACTGAAGCGCCGGCCCCAATCAATTTCAGGAGATGACACAATGCCTACCCTATCGGAGCCCATCTGGCTTCTTATCGCCAACACCATTCTCTTCATCGTGCTGGGCGTTATCGCCGCCATCCGGACGGGCGATACGAAGTGGCCGTTCGCCTTTGGCTTCTTTTCGCTTTTGCCCGCCACGCTGATCCTCGCCTGGTATGGAGCGGGAGCGGAGTGGCGGCGGATCGGGATCTGCCTGCTCGTCGCCATCTATGTCGCACGAATGCTCTACACGCTGCTGGTCTGGTTTAACGCCACCGGCGCGGCGAAACTGAAGGATCAAAGCCCGCGCAGTGCGCTGATTGGTCTGCCCTTCGTATTGGTCCCCGTCTTCTGCTGGCTCTATCCCCTGCCCTTCTTTGCCGCGATGGACAGGACGGAGGGGTTTGGCTGGTTCGATGGCGCGGCGCTCCTTTGCTATGGGCTCGGAACCGTCTTCCATATGGGCGCCGACCTGCAGAAATGGCGCTTCAAGCAGGAAGAGGCGAACCAGGGCAAATTGCTGCGGCGCGGCTTTTGGGGGATGTCGCGCCATCCCAACTATTTCGGCGATTTTCTGATCTACTGCTCGTTCGCCATCGTTTCGGTTTGGCCATGGGGCCTGATCTCGCCATTGGTCAATCTGGCGCAGTATTTCGCCGATGCGATACCGAAAAACGAGAAACAGTCGAAAGCGCGGCACAATGGAGCGTGGGACGCCTATGTGCGCGAAACGCCGATCTTCCTGCCGCTCGGCCGCCCAACTGCGAAGGCTGGCTGACATTGATTGGATAGCGTCCGCGAGCGGTCAGGCAGGCAAACCGAAGAGGTGTCGAAGGACGACGGACACGGCGCCGCTTCTCTGCCGAGGGCAAGATCCGCATCGTACTGGAAGATATGCGTGGCGATACAAAGATGAAATCAGCCTGCCTCTTCTTCCAGTCGGACAGATGCGCGAGACCTCTGGCGGACGGGACGCCACATCGAATGGTTCGAGAGCGTGTCCCGGGTGTCCTTCGTGGCGATCAAGGCGGCTATGACGTTCCGAACAAGGTGGCGAGGTCAGTCAAGACCGTCGTAATATGATGATTGATCGAGACATCCTTCCAGCGCGATAGATTGCTCGAACGTTCCGCATTTACTGCGCGACCGGCGCCAAGCGTCAGGGAAGGGCTATATAAGTTTTTAGAATAGGGCATCCAAAAAATCGACTTTGACAGCTATACATTCGACTTCTTTGATGGAGGCGGCTGATCAAACAGGAGGTCAAGTTGAACAATATTCCGCTTCGAAACACCCTTGCCGCACTAGGTCTATCCCTTATGGCTGGCGTCGCTACGCCGCACGCCGCCCTCGCAGAAACACTACACGTTGGCATTAACGCGGCCGATATAACCAACCTTGATCCCATCAGAGCATCTGCGACCGCCGATCTGGCGCTGGTCTCATGGATGTATAACGGGCTGGTTCGATTTGCGCCGGGTAGCGCCGATCCGTCATCGATCGAACCGGACCTTGCTGAGAGCTGGGAAAGCTCCGACGATGGCTTGGAATGGACGTTCAAATTGCGCGACGGCGTAAAGTTCCATGGCGATTACGGTACGCTGAGCGCAGAGGATGTCGTCTTTTCCCTCAATCGGGCTGCCGACACGGAAGCCTCATCCTTTGCGAGCGATTTCTCCAGTGTGGAGTCGATCGAAGCGATCGATCCTCTTACTGTCAGAATTACTCTGAACGAACCTGTGCCGGGCTTCCTCGGACTTATCGCCGACTATCACGGCGGAAACATCGTGAGCAAAAAAGCTGTCGAGGAAAAGGGGAGCGACTTCAACAGCAACCCGATCGGCACCGGGCCATTCATGTTTGACCGTGCCGTGACGCAGCAAGCTGTCTATCTCAAGGCCTTTCCCGATTATTTTCGTGGCGCGCCGAAGATCGACGACATTCAGTTTGATCTGATCCCATCAGATTCCAGCAGGGAACTCGCGTTCCGCTCCGGCGAACTGGATCTGATCTACGGTAAGCGAGAGCAGATGTGGGTCGACCAAGCCGAACAGTGGGACAACACGGTGGTCGATATCTTCGATCCCGGCGAATATCGTACGCTCTTCCTCAACATGACGCACGAGCCGCTCGATAACCTCAAGGTTCGCCAGGCCATCGCGCACGCTGTCGACCTCGACCAGATCGTGGAATTTGTCGGTTCGGACGTTGGCCCCAAAGGATGTTCCTCTGTGCCGACTGGATATATGGGAGAGAGCTGCGATCAGCCCTACGAATTCGATCCGGAAAAGTCGAAGCAATTGCTCAAGGAAGGAGGCTTCGAAGATGGTTTGACGTTGAATTCGATTTCCTCGTCCAGCTCTTCGCAGCTGCCGATCATGGAAGTCATTCAAGCGCAGTTGAGCAATGTCGGAATCGACCTCCAGCTCAAAGTCGTCGACCACCCGACATACCACGAACAAATCCGTCAGGATCTGAGCGACGTGGTCTTCTACGGCGCAGCACGCTATCCCGTAGCGGATAGCTATCTCAGCCAGTTTTATCATTCCGATGCGGCGATCGGAAAGCCGACGGCGGTGACCAACTTTGCTCACTGCGACGCGGGCGACGACGATATCACCGCCGCGCGTAATGCGACAACTGATGACGAACGAATGGCGTACTGGGCGGATGCACAGAAGAAGATTCGTGACCAGGTCTGCTCGGTCCCCCTCTTCAGCCTCAAGCAGGTATGGGTCAGGAACGCTGCACTCGACTACGGTTACGAACTGAAAGGCGCTCTCAATCTGGCTCCCCTGATTACAGAGGAGACGACGCTGACGCGTCAATAGCAGGCTCCCAAGACGCCGGTCGAAGCCAAATCTTCCAAATCGGGATTGGAGGCTTCGACCGGTATCTGTTTTTCACGCCAGAACTTTTGTATCGGCAGCAGCCGCTTGCACGTGTCTCACAAAATCTTCGACCAGAACGCTGTTTCGCGCCCTCACCGGGCGCATGAGGCTATATTCGAAGCTCACCTCGGGCAGAAAAGGGCGAACCACGACCCGGCCTGCTACAATCTCCATCGCTAGCGGGTCCGCGACAGTAACGCCCATACCACCGGCAACCAACTCGGCGACGTTTGGGGCCGTATTTGCTTCCATAACGATATTGCAGTTCAGACCGGCTTCTTCGAACGCCGCGTCTACCTTTCTCCGCATCATGCTTGTCGGCGAAAATGCGACAAAGGGCGTGTCTTCGAAATCGGCAGGCCGAAGGACCGACTTTGCCATCAGCGGATGACCTTCTGGCAGAACGGCTACGGCTGGCGGGCTTTTCAATGTGTCGACGCTTATAGAGGGGTGTTCGATACTGCTGATGACCAAAGCAATATCGAGCCGGCGCAACAGAACCGCATCGGTCAAGAACTGCGAGCTTCTGGACTCGATGGTGATAAACACATCGGGGTGGTTTTTCTGAAAAGCCGCGAGTGCTCTTGTGACAAAGGCTCCCGATAAAGCGGGCATGACGCCCACAAAAATATGCCCGCGTTCCTCCCGCCTGATCGCCTCGACGGCGCGTGCCAATTGCCGCACGCCTCCAAAAATCCGCTCGACTTCTTCGTAGAGGCGCATGCCGCGGCCGGTCGGTATCAGCCGTCCGCTTTCTCTTTCAAAGAGCTCCAAAGCCGTATTGGCCTCAAGATCCTGAAGCAGCTTGCTCGCAGCGGGCTGTGAAATGCGTAGGAGGTCTGCCGCTTGGCTCACCGTTCCTGTCTCTACCACAGCCATAAGTGCTTCGAGTTGGCGCAGAGTGGGATCTCGCAATGGCCATAACCTTTCAGAATACGAGTGGCAAATAAACGACTTTGACTTTCTATCTCCTAAACATACGGTATTCAACGATATCAAGGGGGTTAGTTTGTCGACAGACGTTCTGGTCATTGGAGGTGGTATCGTAGGCGCGGCATTGGCCTACGGTGCAATCAAATCCGGACGCTCGGTGGTGGTTCTTGATGGGGCCGACAGCGACTTTCGTGCTGCGCGTGCAAATTTCGGATTGGTCTGGACCCAGGGCAAGGGCGCAGACGTCCCCGCCTATAATCGTCTCACCCTGCAAAGCTCGGAGCTTTGGCCAGACTTCCTTGCCGATGTGACGGCGCAAAGCCGGGTCCCTGTCGACTATGCGCGACCTGGCGGACTGACCATCTGCCTGGGTGACGACGAGTTTGAGGAGCGCAAGGCGCTTCTACAGCGCATGCACAATCAGGGCGCGGTGACCGAGACCGTCATGCTTTCGCGATCCGAACTCGAGAAAATGATGCCGGACGTCAAACTTGGCCCGGAGGTTACGGGCGCGAGTTATTGCAAGTTTGATGGGCACGTTAATCCGCTTCAGCTGCTCGCTGCTTTGCATCGCGCTATCTCCAATCTGGGCGGTAAGATCCTTTATCGCCATCGCGCTGAAGGGATAGAGCCGGCCTCGGAAAATTTCACTGTCAGAACGGAGAATGAAACCTTCACGGCCAAACGCGTCATAGTCGCTGCGGGCCTCGGAACGTCTGCTCTCGTGGCGCCGCTCGGTTTCTCGGTGCCGATCCATTCAAGCCGCGGGCAAATTCTCGTGACCGAGCGGATGCAACCCTTGCTTCCCTATCCTGCAAGCGGTTTGCGACAGACCGCCGACGGCACCGTCATGATAGGTGCGACCAAGGAAGCCACCGAGGACAGAGGCGTGACCGTCGCCTCGGCCCGGCAACTTGCAAACCGCGCGTTGAAGATTGTCCCTGCGCTCTCGAGAGTGAGGCTTGTCCGACACTGGAGCGGCTTGCGGATATTGTCCCCGGACGGGGCCCCAATCTATGCGGAGTCGAAGCGTTTTCCTGGCCTTTTCGCTGCTGTCTGCCATTCGGGCGTCACTCTTGCAGCCGCTCATGCCGACATTGTCGCTCCGGCGATGCTCTCGGGGCGGCTCTCTTCGGACCTTCCAGATTTTTCCAATGAGAGGTTCGATGTTCAGGAATTTGCTTGAGGGGCCGGGGCAGCCTTCTGACATGACGGTTCTGGTCAACGGGATTGAGACGCCAGCTTGGAACGGCGAAACGGTGGCCAGTGTACTTCTGAGGGTGCCGGGTGCCGCCCGTCTGTCCACGGTCGGCCATGAACCGCGCATGCCCTATTGTCAGATGGGGGTTTGTTTCGAGTGCCTGGTTATAGTGGACGGGATTGCATCTGTGCAGGGATGCATGATCCCGGTTCAGCCGGGCATGCGGATCGAGAGTCAAAACGGCCCGCGGGGCACTGGCCAATGACTTACGATGTCGCGATCATTGGCGCTGGCCCATCCGGCATGGCTGCGGCGGTCACACTGAGCGCCCTTAGTCTATCGGTGATTGTCATTGACGAGCAGCCGGCTCCCGGCGGACAGATATGGCGGAGCATCGAGCGAAATCAGACCAGTTCGGTCTGGAGCGCTCTCGGAGCAGACTATAGCAAGGGCTCGCAACTCGTAGAGTCGTTCAGAAACGCCCGAATTGACTATCTGCCGATGACGCAACTCTGGCAGATTGAGGACGGCTGGACGCTTTTCCTGACGGCTGACCATAAGGCGTGGTCGATCAACGCGAAGGTCCTGCTACTGGCGAACGGTGCACAGGAGCGTCCGGTGCCCTTTCCGGGCTGGACGCTGCCGGGCGTAATGGGCGTAGGCGCGGCCCAAATACTTCTCAAGTCGGGAAACATGCTGCCGAAGGGCAAGCTCTGGATAGCCGGGGCCGGTCCTCTGCCACTTCTTTACGCAAAGCAGTTGATGGACCTTAACGTGGCGGTCGAGGGCTTTCTTGACACATCCGGACGGCCAGCCCTGTCCGCGCTGTCACATCTGCCTCGCGCTCTCAAGGACGTGAAGAGTCTCGCAAAGGGCCTGCGCTGGCGCCGTGAGGTCGCTGGAAAGACCAGGCTTGTCGGCCGCGTTGAGAATTTTCACGCCTCGGGCGAGCGGCGTCTGGAATTCGTCAATTGGACGACATGTTCGGGCGCGCAGCAGGCCGAGGCAGACATACTTCTTGTTCATGAAGGCGTGGTGCCGCGCATTCACGAAACACTCGCGCTCGGTTGCATTCACGACTGGGACAATCAACAGATGTGCATGACGCCGCGCCTTGATGAATGGCGGCAGACCAGCCGTGCAAATCTCTACGTGGCAGGAGATGCAGGCGGAATTGGTGGATGGCTGGCGGCCACCATAACAGGCGAGATCGCGGCGCTGGGTGCGGCGCGTCGTCTCGGCGTCACCGGCGATGCGCAGGCCATGGGTCGTCGCAAAAGGCTCGACGAGAGACTGCGGAAGGCACTTGCAATCCGCCCCTTTCTGGACGCGCTTTTTCTGCCACCTGCGCACAGAATTCCTGACAACGTGATCGTCTGCCGTTGCGAGGAAGTGACTGCGGGGACCGTCCGGGCCGCGGCACGAAACAGTGCGCCGGATCCAAACGCAGTCAAGGCGGCGACGCGTTGCGGGATGGGACCCTGCCAAGGCCGGCAATGCGGCTACAGCGTTCAGAGGATCATCGCCGACGTGCACGAAGTGCCCGTTGAAGAGGTCGGCTTTTACAATATCCGCCCACCGCTCAAGCCTGTCACCCTCGGAGAAATCGCGTCGCTCGAGACTATGGAGAAGGCCGGATGAGACCCGCATTCCTTGCAATCATAGGCAGGCGCCGCCGATTGCTGTCGGCACATGAACTAGCGGATCGCGGCTCCGTACCGGGGCGTGACCGAAAAGCTGCTCAGAGAGTCGATCTCGCCCGCCCCAGCTTCAGAAGGCCCGCGCCATGATTGGTTATATTCTTCGACGGATCCTGCTGGCGATCCCAACGCTTCTGGCAATGCTCAGCGTCGTCTTCGTGCTCGTTCGCCTTGTACCTGGCGACCCCGCCGTCGCCATGTTGGGCGATCGTGCAAATGAGGCAACGCTGGCAGCAATGCGAGCCGAACTCGGCCTCGATCAACCTCTCGCTGTTCAGTACGTCTCCTTCATCACAAACATGGCGAGTGGCGATTTCGGCCGATCCATGGTGAGCGGACGCACGGTGTTGGAGGAAGTGGCCATTGTGCTGCCCTATACACTCGAATTGGCTGCTTCTGCCCTGGTGATCGGAACGCTTTTCGGTGTCCCACTAGGTGTCGTAGCTGCCATGCGCCGCAATCGATGGCCCGATTACGTCAGCCGCGTTCTGTCGCTGCTGGGCCTTTCCTTCCCGGGCTTCGTATCGGCGATCCTCTTGCTTCTGGCCTTCGGCGTATGGCTGCAATGGCTGCCGGTTATGAGCCGTGCCTCCAGCGATCCGCTGACGCATATGCGCAACCTGTTGCTGCCCGCGCTTAATCTTGGCCTCATAATGACCGCTTACATCACTCGCGTTTCCCGTTCGGCCATGCTGGACGTGATGGGTGAGGATTACGTTCGAACAGCCCGCGCCAAGGGTGTGCATTCCCGAACGGTCATTCTGCGGCACGCGCTCGGCAATGCCTGGATCCCCATCGTCACCGTGGTCGGACTATATTTCGGCACGCTCATCGGAAATTCGGTGCTGACTGAAATCGTCTTTTCTCGGCCGGGCCTTGGAAAGCTGATCCTCGGCGCATTGCAATCACGTGATTACACCTTGCTGCAAGGCCTCATGGTCGTGTTCGCGGCCTTCGTCATCCTCGTCAATACAATCACGGACCTGATCTACGGCCTCGTTGATCCAAGAGTGAGCTACGCAAAATGACCGATGCCACTGCTGACACTTCGCCGCCACGCAGGCAAAAAAATCCCGTTCTCGATGCACTCTATCGCAACAAGTTCTCTTGGATCGGCATCGGTCTAATCGTGACTATCGTTCTGCTTGCGATTTTCGCGCCGCTCGTCGCCCCGTATGATCCGTTGCAGCAGAGTATTCTGAGCCGCTTGCAACCACCATCCGTGGACCACTGGTTCGGCACCGACAGTTACGGCCGAGACGTCCTATCGCGATTGCTGTATGGGGCGCGCATATCCCTCGCGATCGGCTTTCTGTCGGTATTGGCGGCGATGATCGTGGGCTCCACGCTTGGTATTCTCGCCGGATATATTGGCGGCGTCTTCGATCAACTCGTCATGGGGCTGGTCGACGTCATGCTTTCCTTCCCGACGCTTTTGCTGGGCCTCATGGTGGCGGCGATGCTCGGTGCCAGTTTTGAAAATCTCATCATCGCTATCGCCATTACGGAAACCGCGCCATTCGCCCGCGTGGCAAGGGCACCTACCATTGCCGTCAAGCGGCGCGAATATATCGAAGCGGGACGGTCCCTGGGCTTCACGCCATTTCGCATAATGGGTGTCCATATCCTTCCAAATATTCTGTCCGACATAGTCGTTGTCGGTTCGCTCTGGATGGCGTCCGCTATTCGCACGGAGGCAGCCCTTGCATTTATCGGACTCGGAGTCCGCCCGCCTACCCCGACATGGGGCGGCATGATCCGCGAGGGGTTCGACAATATTCTGAACGGCTGGTGGCTCATCGTGTTTCCGTCGCTCTCCATCCTATTCACCGTTCTGGCACTCAACATTCTCGGCGATGCGCTGCGCGATGCGATCGACCCCAAAACCAGAAGCGAGGGTTAAGCCGATGGAGAACCTCACCTTATCGAAGATGGGCACTGGCTCGACAGCGCAAGGAACAGTCGCTTCCCCTGTGCTCTCGGTAAGAAATCTCAGCACCTCTTTCAGGGCCCGCGATAAATGGAAGACGGTTGTCCGCAATGTCAGTTTCGACATTGGTTCGCAGGAGACGGTCGCAATCGTGGGTGAATCCGGTTCCGGAAAGAGCGTCACCTCCCTGTCGATCATGCGCCTGCTCTCGGAGCAGGCGAGCCGGATCGAAGGAGAGGTGAAACTCAACGGTCGCGATCTTCTCTCCCTGAGTGCAGAAGAAATGCGCAAGGTGCGCGGCAATGACATTGCCATGATCTTTCAGGAGCCGATGACCTCACTCAATCCCATCTTCCCGGTCGGCTTCCAGATCGCTGAGGCTTTGCGGGTGCATCAGGACATCTCAAAGGCCAACGCCAAAGCCGAAGTCATCCGGTTGCTCGAAAAGGTTCGGATTCCCAACGCCGATAAAAGGTTCGACGAATACCCGCATCAATTTTCCGGCGGGATGCGTCAGCGAGTGATGATCGCGATGGCGCTTGCCTCCAAACCCAAGCTCCTGATTGCCGACGAACCGACGACTGCGCTGGACGTCACGATCCAAAGCGAAATTCTCGACTTGATTAAGACACTGCAGGAAGAAGAAGGAATGTCGGTCCTGTTCATTACGCACGATATGGGCGTGGTGGCAGAAGTGGCGGACCGGACGATTGTGATGTTCCGGGGCGATGCCGTCGAAATTGGTCAAACCGCGGATATCTTCAGAAACGGCCAGCACCCTTATACGCGCGGCTTGTTGGCCGCAGTGCCAGTGCTCGGTTCGATGAAGGGCAGCGATCTTCCGCGCCGGTTTCCCATGGTCGATTTGGAAACGGGTGAGAAAAAAGACCCGCCAAGAATTGCCGACACAGTGATCCGCGATGGAGCGCCCATTCTTGAAGTCAGGGACCTTACCACTCGCTTTCCTATACGCGGTGGTGCCTTCGGTCGCACAAGGGGCGTCGTTCATGCCGTCGAGAGTGTCTCCTTCGATCTTTATCCAGGCGAGACGCTTTCGATCGTCGGAGAATCCGGCTGCGGCAAATCGACCACGGGCCGATCCTTGACCCGTCTCATCACCCCACAACGCGGCGAGGTGACGCTCAATGGCTTTGAGGTGATGGAACTGAGCGGCTCGAAACTGCGGAAGATGCGTCAATCCATACAGATGATCTTTCAGGATCCTTACGCTTCTCTCAATCCCAGGATGAGCATCGGCTCGGCGGTAATGGAACCCTTCATTCAACATCGGTTCGGCACAAAATCCGAGGCGCGCGATAAGGCAGCGGCCCTTTTGGACAAGGTGGGACTGTCGGCCGACATGATGCAGCGGTATCCGCATGAATTTTCCGGCGGCCAGCGGCAGAGGATCGCGATCGCTCGAGCTCTGATGCTTGATCCGAAGGTGATCGTCGCGGATGAAGCCGTCTCCGCACTTGATGTCTCGATCCAGGCACAGGTGTGCAATCTTCTGCTGGAACTGCAGCAGAGCCTTAATCTCTCTTATCTGTTCATCTCCCATGACATGGCAGTGGTCGAACGGGTGAGCCATCGCGTGGCGGTCATGTACCTTGGTGAAATCGTCGAAATCGGCCCACGGGCGTCAGTGTTCAACAACCCTCAGCACCCTTATACCAAGAAGCTGATTTCTGCAGTTCCCGTCCCGGACCCGGGCCGTCGAAAGATCAAGCATGAAGTTGACGCTGGCGAATTGAAAAGTCCGATCCGACCGACTGATTACGTGCCACCCAAACGGGACTACGTCGAAGTTAAGCCTGGACATAAGGTCATGGTAGGCGAAGAATTTTGAGAGACGAACGCGCATCGCGTATGGACGCCCAGCGCGCGCGACACGCCGAACACCATTCCTGATAACCTCCTGGATCGGTTCCCTCCCGCCGAAAGCCCGGCTCTCAGCTGAAGGCGGACCTGAAAGCCTCCAATGCCGCCTCCGGAGTGTCGGATGCCCACGATTCCAAGCCGACCGGTCCTTCGTAGCCCATAGCGGTCAGCGCGCGGGCGACGCCGGCGTAATTGATTTCGCCCGTCCCCGGCTCGCACCGGCCAGGAACGTCCGCGACCTGAATTTCGCCGATCCACTTTCGGCAAGCTCGGCAGAGTTCGATCAGGTTCCCTTCGCCGATCTGCGCGTGATAGAGATCGAGGTTCAGGCGCAGCTCCGGCCGGTCCACCGCCGCCACAAGCGCCAGCGTCTCTTCAGCCCGTGCGAACGGCACGCCTGCATGGTCGACTGGCAGATTCAGGTTCTCCAGCGTGAAGACGACTTCGAGCTCCTGGGCCAGGTCGCAGATCCGCATGAGTGTGTCCCGCGCCTTCACCCATTTCAGCGGCGTCGCGACCTCGGCCACTTTCGGGCGACCGCCATCGCTCAGACCGGTGCCGTGCAGGTTCAGCCGCGCCACCCCCAACCGCTTGCCAATCGCCGCGGTTTCGCGTGCGGAAGCCAGCAACATCTCGGCGCCATCATCATCCCCAAGCCGCCCTTCGAGGTAGCCATTCATGATCGAGAAGGTCGCGCCGGACGCCTGAAGCCTGTCCAGATCGTGGTCGGGCCAATTCCAGAGCCCGACCTGAAATCCCATCTCGTGAAGGCGCGCGCAGCGCCATTCGATGGGCTTGTCGAGCCAGAGCATTTCGGCGCAGGCGGCAAGGGCGAAGGCCATCGGCTCAGGCTCCGGTCATCTCGGGCGTCACCGTGACCGGTCGCCCCTCGGCCAGCGACCGGTTCGCAGCCTCGGCAAGTGCAAGCGCATTGACGCCGTCCTGGATGGTTGCGGGCACCGCCTTGCCATCGACACAGGCGTCGACGAAGGCCGACCATTCGACAGCATAGGCGCGCATGTAACGCTCGAGGAAGAAATAGACGGGTTTGGCGGAGATGCGGCCTGCCTCGGTCGTGGCGATGACGGTGTTCTCGATCTCGTTCTGTGCCTCGATCGTCCCCTTGGCACCCAGCACTTCGACCCGCTGATCGTAGCCGTAGGGCGCGCGGCGCGAGTTTCGGATCGTAGCGATCCGCCCGTCGTCGTAGGTCAGGACGACCACGGCGGTATCGACATCGCCGGCCTCACCAATCTCGGGATCGACGAGGCACGATCCGTGGGCCATGACCGTCCGAGGCATGCCGAAAAGGAAGGCGCACATGTCGAAATCGTGGATCATCATGTCGCGGTAGAGTCCGCCCGATACCTTGATGTAGCTGACCGGCGGCGGCGCCGGGTCGTAGGAAGTGACGGACAGCAGTTCTCCCTTGCCGACATCGCCCGCGTCGAGGGCGGCCTTTAGCGCGGCGAAATTCGGATCGAAGCGGCGGTTGAACCCCATCATCATCGGCTTGTCGTGGTCGGCCGCGATCTTGCGGACCCCCAGCGCCCGGTCGAGCGACAGATCGATGGGCTTTTCACAGAAGATGGCTTTGTCGGCCTTCACGCCCGCATCGATCAGGTCGGCGTGGGTGTTGGTGGACGAGGCGATGAGGATCGCGTCGATGCTGTCATCTGCGAGAATCGCCTCTGCCGAGCGGGCGGCGATGTTGTATTCTTTGGCCAGTGCCTCGGCCGCGTCGGTCATCACGTCGGTGACGGCGACAAGCTCGGACCGGGGGTCCATGCGGATCGAAGCGGCGTGGACCTTGCCGATGCGGCCAGCGCCGAAAAGAGCGACTTTCATGAGGAAACTCCGATATCAGATTTCAAAGGGTAACGCGCCGTTCTTCGCGGGCGGATGTGTCGATGGCGTGGATCGCCGCCTCGAAGGCCAGCGCGTCGGTGAAATTCGGGAAGACGTCTTCGTCCGAGGCAATGGCCCGCAGGAAGGTCGCAACCTCGATGGTCTTGAGATCGCCGAAGCCAAGCTGGTGTCCGGGCGCGGGGCAAAAAGCGGCGTAGGGCGGATGCTCCGGCCCCGCAAGGATCGTCCGGAAGCCCTGCCGGTCTCTCGGACCACACGCCTCGTAGATCTGCAGCTCGTTCAAACGCTCCTGGCTGAAGGCGATCATGCCGCGCGTGCCGTGGACCTCCCAGTCGAGCTTGTTCTTGCGCCCCCAGGCCGACCGCGACGTGCAGAGCGTACCCTGTGCACCGCTTGCGTAGCGCACGATGGCCGACGCCGTGTCCTCGTTCTCGACCGGGGCGCGGCCGTTGCCGTCGGGAAGCGGGCGGGTCTCATGAATGATCTGATTATCCGCGATCAGGCTCTCCATCGGGCCCATCAGGATGTGGCTCATCGAGACCAGATGGCAGCCGAGGTCTCCAAGTGCACCAAGCCCCGCATCCGCTCGCCGCGCGCGCCAGGTCCATGGCAGGTCGGGGTCGGCCTGGTAATCCTCGTCGACCCAACCACGGAAATGGACCGGCCGCCCGATCGCGCCTTCCTCGATCAGCCGACGCGCATGGCGCACTATGGGGTTGTGAATGTAATTGTAGCCGACGATCGTTCGGCCCTTCGCACGCCGGGCCGCGGCTTCCATCTCCTGCGCGTCCGCGCAGGTAAGGGCGAGCGGTTTCTCGCAATGGACGTGTTTGCCCGCAGCCAGCGCGGCCAGCGCGATGGTCTTGTGAAGCGTGTTGGGAACGGTGATCGAGACGATGTCGATCTCCGGATCTTCGACCAGCGCTTGCCAGCTGTCGGTTGCTCTGTCGAAGCCGAACTGGCCGGAGAGGCTTTCGGCCCGCGTCAGGTGAACGTCACAGAACGCCGCCATCCGAACGTGAGGCACGTCGCCGAAGACCGCACCCGCTGCCCGGTAGGCCAGCGCGTGGGCCTTGCCCATGAAACCCCCGCCGATTAGTCCAAGTGACAGTGCCACGACCGCTCCAAGTGAAATTTTTGTTCCATTTCTGGAATGAGCAGTTACCCTGAGCTTGTCAAGAAGGATATCGTACATGGAGAACTCGGCAGCCGAGCCAGCGAGCGCCCCCACGACCGTCACAGAAGCGATGTCGCGGATGGATGCGTTGATCGAAAGCGCGCCGAAACGGCTTCGCCAGTCGGCGACCTTCACCCGTCGCCATCTGCATCTGATTGCCGTCTCGACGGTCTCGGACATGGCGAAGGCGGCCGGGGTCGCGCCATCGGCGTATATGCGATTTTGCCAGGCGCTCGGCTTTTCTGGCTACTCCGACCTTCAGACACTTTTCCGCGCCCAGTTCACGGCCTTCCGTCCGGATTACGACACGCGGCTGGCGCAGTTGCGGACCGACTTGGCCGAGGATGCCGGAACGCTTCTGGCGGACTTCGCCGAGTCGGGGCATAAATCTTTGCTATCCCTTGGAAATTCTGTCCCGACTTCGGATCTGACGCGCGCGGCGACACTACTCTCTTCAGCGCGGACGATCCATGTCGTGGGGTTGCGGCGCGCCTATGCGGTGGCGGCGAACGTGGTCTATCTGCTGAACAAGCTCGACCTGCCCGCGGCCCTTCATTCGGTCGTCGGGCAGCAAGACGAGTCACTGACGATCACCGACGACGACGTGGTGTTCGCCATCACGTTCGCCCCTTTTTCGGACGAAACGGTTGCGCTGGCGCGACGCGGAGCAGAGCGGGGCGCGCGTGTGCTGGGCCTGTCCGACTCAGACACCTGTCCGATCAAGGATTTCGCCGACCCCCTGCTCATAGCGCGGGAAAACGAGATCGGCGGCTTTCGGGCGCTGAATGCTGCGATCACCTTGAGCACGGCACTGGCGGTTGCGGCCGCGGCGGCGCGACAGCAGGATTGACAGTAACCCTCGGAGTCTCCTAAATGGAATAAATGTTCCAAAATTATTCACGGGGCATTTTGAAGCCGGTCTGCGTATCCGGATCGGCAAGCCAGGGATCCAGGGAGGAAACCATGAAAAAACTCTTGAAGACGGCGGCCGTGCTCGCCGGTATGACCGTTGCCGTGCCCGCCTTTGCGCAGGACATCATCGTCGTGGCCCATGGTCAGGCGAACGACCCGTTCTGGTCGGTCGTCAAGAACGGTGCCGACATGGCTGCCGAGCACACGGGCGCCAATGTCGATTTCCGCTCGCCCGAGACCTTTGACATGGTCCAGATGAGCCAGTTGATCGATGCCGCCGTGAACCAGGAGCCCGACGGTCTTGTCGTGTCAATTCCCGATGCCGACGCGCTCGGGCCGTCCATCGAGCGTGCGGTGCAGGCCGGGATCCCGGTGATCTCGATGAATTCGGGCTCTGACGTGGCGTCCGATCTGGGGGCGCTTTTGCATGTCGGTCAGGACGAATTCACAGCCGGTCGCGCCGCTGGTGAGAAGCTTGCCGAGATGGGCGGCACCACCGGCATCTGCGTCAATCAGGAAGTCGGCAACGTCGCGCTCGATCTGCGCTGCGAAGGCTTCGCGGAAGGCTTTGGCGGCAATGTCGAGGTGATCCCGACACAGAACGATCCCGCCGAGGTGCAGGCGAAGGTGCAGGCCGCGCTAGAAAGCAATCCCGACATCGACACTGTCATGGGTCTTGGCGCCAGCCTCGTGGGCGAGCCCGCGCTGGCCGCCGTCGAGGCCGTCGGTCGCACTGGCGAAGTGATGGTCGCGACCTTCGACCTCTCCGCCGGGTTCCTCGAGGCTGTCGCCGCGGGCGATGCCGCCTTCGCCATCGACCAGCAGCAGTTCCTGCAGGGTTACCTGCCGGTCGTTTTCCTGGCGATGAACGCGAATTACGGCCTGGTTCCGGGCGGCGATGTGCCGTCGGGCCCGAACCTGGTGACGCAGGACAAGGCCGCTCAGGCCGTCGACCTGTCGGCGCAGGGGATTCGCTAAGCCAGGGCTTCAGCGCATCACTAAGTGAAAGGTCCGTGGCGCGTCTGCCGCGCCACGGACCTTCCGAGTTCACGGGAGGGAACCGAGATGTCCGACACGCCGCAGATCGTCACCGACGAAAGGATGAAGAAAGAACGGACCGGTGCCAGGCTTCTGCGCCGCCCGGAACTGGGGGCCATCGCGGGCGTCATCCTGGTCACGCTGTTCTTCCTGGCCACCGCCGACAGCGCGATGTTCACGCTGTCGGGTATCATGAACTTCATGACCCCTGCCGCTCAGTTGGGCATCCTCGCCATCGGCGCCGCGATGCTGATGATCGGCGGTGAATTCGATCTCTCCATCGGGTCGATGGTCGCCTTTGCCGGTTTGATCTTCGGTGCCTGCGCCGTGACTTTGGGCCTACCGCTGATCGTGGCGATCCCGCTGACATTACTCGTCGCGGCCTGCATCGGCGCGGTGAACGGCACGATCGTGCTCAAGACCGGTCTACCCTCCTTCATCGTGACGCTTGCCTTCCTGTTCATCCTGCGCGGCGCGTCTCTCGTCGGCCTCAAGCTGGCCTCGAACGGATCGACCCAACTGCGCGGTGTGCGCGACGCGGTCGAGAACGACTGGCTGGCCCCACTGTTTTCCGGCGACGCATTCGGCGGGCTGTTTCTGTGGCTTGCCGATGCCGGACTGGTCGAGACCTTCAATAACGGCACGCCGAAAGTGCCTGGCATCCCGGTCGAGATCCTCTGGTTCATCGTCCTGACGGTGGTCGCGACCTTCATCCTGCTGCGCACGCCCTACGGCAACTGGATCTTCGCCAGCGGCGGCGACCGCAATGCGGCCTCGAACTCAGGCGTGCCGGTCCGCAAGGTAAAGACAAGCCTGTTCATGTTCGCCGCCTGCTGCGGTGCGCTGGTTGCCATCATCACGGTTATGGACTCCGGCTCGACCGACGCACGGCGTGGCTTCATGAAGGAATTCGAGGCGATCATCGCCGCAGTGATCGGTGGCTGCCTGCTGACGGGCGGCTACGGCTCGGCCATCGGCGCGTTTTTCGGGGCAATCATCTTCGGCATGGTCACCATTGGCCTGACCTATACCGATTTTGATCAGGACTGGTTCCAGGTGTTCCTTGGCGGGATGCTTCTGATCGCCGTTCTCTTCAACAACTACATCCGCAAGCGTGTCACGGGGGAGCGGTAGAATGGAGCAGGAAACCAAGTTTCACCACGGTGCGCCCGACGCGGATGCCAAGCCCATCATCGAGATGCGCGACATCGAAAAGCACTTCGGCAACATCATCGCACTGGCCGGTGTCAGCTTCGACGTCCGCCCCGGTGAATGTCACTGCCTGCTGGGCGACAATGGCGCGGGAAAATCGACCTTCATCAAGACGATGTCGGGCGTTTACGAACCCACAAAGGGCACGATCAACATCGACGGCAAGCCGATGGATTTCTCCAACCCTCGCGAGGCGATGGAGGCCGGGATCGCCACGGTGTTCCAGGATCTCGCAATGATTCCGCTGATGAGCGTCACGCGCAACTTCTTCATGGGGCGGGAACCGACGAAGGGCGCTGGTCCCTTCAAGCGGCTCGACATCGAAAAGATGAACGAGATCACCATGAGCCACATGCGGGACATGGGCATCAACCTGCGCGCGCCGGATCAGGCCGTCGGCACCCTATCGGGCGGCGAGCGTCAGACGGTCGCTATCGCCCGCGCTGTCTATTTTGGCGCGCGCGTTCTTATCTTGGACGAACCGACATCGGCTCTGGGCGTGCGACAGACCTCGAACGTGCTGGCGACCATCGACCGGGTGCGCAAGCAGGGTATCGGCGTGGTCTTCATCAGTCACAACGTGCGCCACGCGCTGGCCGTGGGCGACCGTTTCACTGTGCTGAACCGCGGCAAGACGCTGGGCACCGCAACGCGGGGCGAGATCACGCCCGAAGAGTTGCAGGACATGATGGCCGGCGGCCAGGAGATGGCGCAGCTCGAAGGCTCGCTCGGGGGCACGGTCTGATGGCGGCGTCTCTCGATGTCATTACCATCGGGCGATCCTCGGTCGACCTCTACGGCAGCCAGGTGGGTGGCCGGCTCGAGGATATGGGGTCCTTCGACAAGTATATCGGCGGCTCTCCCACCAATATCGCCTGCGGCACTGCGCGGCTGGGGCTGAAATCGGCGGTCATCACCGGCGTCGGCGATGAGCATATGGGCCGCTTCATCCGCGAGCAGCTTCTGCGCGAAGGCGTCGACATCTCCGGCGTCAAGACCGATCCGGACCGGCTGACCGCTCTGGTGATCCTGGGCATCCGCGACCGTGATAGCTTCCCGCTGATCTTTTACCGCGAGAACTGTGCCGACATGGGCCTGACCGAGGACGACATCGACCCCGCCTTCATCGCGAAGGCCCGCGCGGTGGTCGCGACAGGCACGCACCTTAGCCATCCCAATGTCGAGGCCGCGACGCTGAAGGCGCTACGGCTGGCGCGCGAGAATGGCCAGCGCACGGCGCTCGACATCGACTATCGCCCGAACCTCTGGGGCGTTGCGGGCCATGGCGAGGGCGAGAGCCGCTTTGTCGAAAGCGTCGAAGTGACGCGCAAGCTGCAGTCGACACTGTCTCTCTTCGATCTGATCGTCGGCACCGAGGAAGAATTCCACATCGCGGGCGGCTCCACCGACACGCTGGAGGCCTTGCGTGCCGTTCGCGCCATATCCGACGCCGTGCTTGTCTGCAAGCGCGGCCCGATGGGCGCGAGCGCCTTCGACGGCGAGATTCCGGAGAGCCTGGACGAGGGCCAGACCGGGCCCGGTTTCCCGATCGAGGTCTTCAACGTGCTGGGCGCGGGCGATGGCTTCATGTCTGGCCTGCTGAAGGGCTGGATGACCGATACCGACTGGCCGACCGCACTGACCTACGCCAACGCGTGTGGCGCGCTGGCCGTCAGCCGACACGGCTGCACCCCGGCCTACCCGAGTTGGGAGGAGTTGCAATTCTTCCTCGACCGCGGCGTGCAGCGTCCGGACCTGCGCAACGACACCGCGCTGGAGCATGTGCATTGGGCCACGAACCGGACCGGCGATTGGCCCGACATCCGTGTGTTCGCCTTCGACCACCGCTCTCAGATGGAAGAGATGGAGGGCGCTACGCCTGAAAAGATCGGCGCGTTCAAGGAACTCTGCCTCGACGCGGCGCTGGCCCATGCGGACGGACGGGCCGGTCATGGCATCCTGTGCGACGGCCGTCTCGGCACCGACGCGCTGTATCGCGCGGCGGGCACAGGGCTTTGGATCGGACGTCCCGTGGAATGGCCCGGCTCACGTCCGCTGCGGCTGGAGCCACAAGTCGGCCCAGACTGCGGGGGGCTGGCCGAATGGCCGCACACACAAGTGGTGAAATGTCTGTGCTTCCCTCACCCGCAGGACGACGCGGCCATGTGGGCGGATCAACTGGGGACGATCGAACGGCTCTACACGTCCTGCCGCCGGAATGGGCTGGAGTTCCTGTTGGAGGTCATACCCTCGAAAGTCGCCCCTATGGACGACGAGACGACCCCGTCGGTGATCCAGCGGATCTACAATGTAGGAGTCTACCCCGATTGGTGGAAGCTTGAGCCGTTCCGCAGCGAACGGGCTTGGGCCGCCGCCTGCGGCACCATCGAGCGGAACGATCCGCGCACGCGGGGGATCATGGTGCTGGGTCTCGACGCGCCCGAGGAGGAATTGCGCGAAAGCTTGGCGCTGGCCGCCGGGTTCCCGCTGGTCAAGGGCTTCGCGGTCGGGCGCACGATCTTCGGGCAGGCCGCGCGCGACTGGTTCACGGGGCAGTGCTCGGATGCCGAGGCCGTCGAGACGATGAAAGACAATTATGCGAGGCTTTGCGACATATGGGAAATGGCGAAACGGGACGCCGGAAAGGACAGCGCGGCATGAGCGACACGATCCGTTTGACCGCCGCCCAGGCGATGGTGCGCTGGCTGGCTGTCCAGTCGAACGCCGAAAACGAGCGGTTCATCGATGGCGTCTGGGCGATCTTCGGCCATGGCAACGTGGCGGGGATTGGCGAGGCGCTGCATGCGGCGGGCGACGACCTGCCCACCTGGCGCGGCCAGAACGAGCAGACAATGGCTCATGCCGCCATCGCCTATGCCAAGGCCAGCAAGCGCAACCGGGCGATGGCTGTCACGTCCTCCATCGGGCCGGGCGCCACGAACTTGGTGACAGCGGCGGCGCTCGCGCACGTGAACCGTCTGCCGGTCCTTCTGATCCCCGGCGACGTCTTCGCAAACCGCGGCCCGGATCCCGTCCTACAGCAGATCGAGGATTTCGAGGACGGCACGGTCAGCGTGAACGACTGCCTTCGGCCCGTCAGCCGCTATTTCGACCGGATCGAGCGGCCCGAGCAATTGCTGACCGCTTTGCCGCGCGCGATGCAGGTCCTGACCGATCCGGCGGTCTGCGGCCCGGTCACACTGTCCTTCTGCCAGGACGTTCAGGCCGAGGCATATGATTACCCTGCGAGCTTCTTCGCGCCGCAAACCTGGCGCAAACGCCGTCCGCGCGCGGATTTGGCCGAGCTCGAAGCCGCGGCCGACCTGATCCGGAAGGCTGATCGGCCTGTGATCGTCGGCGGCGGCGGAGTCATCTATTCGGAGGCAGAAGACGCGCTGGCAGATTTCGCGACGCGGCACGGGATCCCGGTGGTCGAGACGCAGGCGGGTAAGTCCGCGTTGGCCTGGGATCACCCGATGAATCTGGGCGCCGTAGGCGTGACCGGCACAGACGCCGCGAACGAAACCGTGTCGGAAGCGGACGTGGTGATCGGCGTCGGCACGCGGTTCCAGGACTTCACCACCGGCTCGTGGGCGCTCTTCGGGGCCGAAGGGCAACAGCTGATCTCGCTCAACGTCGCGGCCTATGACGCGCACAAGCGGGGCGCGGTCCCGGTGCAGGGCGATGCCTTGGAAAGCTTGTGTGCACTCTCGGACCTGCTGGGCGACGACGCCGCGCAGCGGGCTCCGAAAAAGGTGAAGGGCGATTGGATCAGCGCTTCCGATGCGGTGATGGCGGCACCCAACGGCGACGGGCTGCCGACCGACGCGCAGGTAATCGGCGCGGTGCAGCGGCAGGCAGGACCGGACACGGTCGTCATGTGCGCGGCTGGCACTATGCCTGGCGCGCTGCACACGCTCTGGCGGCCCGCGCAAGGCGGCTATCACATGGAATACGGCTTTTCCTGCATGGGCTACGAGATCGCGGGGGCCATGGGCATCAAGCTCGCCCGGCCAAAGGCGGACGTGATCTGCTTCATCGGCGATGGCAGTTACATGATGGCGAATTCCGAACTTGCGACGGCGGTGATGCGCCGCGTTCCCTTCACGATCGTCCTTAGCGATAACCGCGGCTACGCCTGCATCAACCGCTTGCAAAAAGGCACCGGCGGCGCGCCGTTCAACAACATGTATGAGCATTCCCGCGTCGAGACGCAGCCGCAGATCGATTTCGTGGCCCATGCCGCCTCGATGGGCGCGCACGCGGAAAAAGCGACGGGAGTGGCAGATCTCGAGCAGAAGCTGGCCGAGGCCCGCGCACGCGATATCCCATCGGTCATCGTGCTCGACACCGATCCCCACGCCGGAACCGGGGCGGGCGGATATTGGTGGGACGTAGCGGTGCCTGAAGTTTCTATTCGCGAAGAGGTCCGCGCCGCTCGCGCGACCTACGAGCAGAACCGCGACCGTCAAAGAAAGGTCTGACCCATGTCCGTCAAGATCGGCATCTCCCCCGTGGCCTGGCAGAACGACGACCTGCCCGAGCTGACAAGCGATTTCACCATGGACGACGCGATGCGCGATGCCGCCGAGATCGGCTATACCGGCATCGAACGGGGCCGCCGTATGCCCGCCGACACCGAAGGCTTGCGTGCCTACCTCGATCGTTACGGTCTCGCGCTCTGTGGAGGATGGTATTCGGGATCGTTGCTGGCCAACGACGTGCAGACCGAGATCGACCAGATCCGCGCACAGGTCGAACAGTTTGCCGCACTGGACGCCCCCTGCATCGTCTACGCCGAGTGCTCGAACACCGTCCAGGGCAGCCGTCTGACGCCCGTCTCACGACGTCCGAAACTGACGCGCGACGAAATCGTAGCCTACGGCGCCAAGCTGGGCGAGGTCGCCAAGTGGTCCGCCGATCAGGGCTTGCCCGTGGTCTATCACCATCACATGGGCGCCATCGTCGAGGATGGTGAGGATATCGACTGGCTGATGGAAGGCGCGCCCGAGGCGCTGCAACTGCTCTACGACACCGGCCATCTCGACATGGCAGGCGGTGACATCATGGCGGTCCTGCGCAAGTGGGGCGGGCGGATCGGGCACGTGCATTACAAGAATATCCGCGCCGATGTGGTCGCGGCGAACCGATCGAAGGATGGCTCGTTCCTCGACGCGGTCGTAGCGGGCGCGTTCACCGTTCCGGGCGACCCCGAAGGTTCCATCGACTTCCGCGCTGTCACGGACGCCCTCGCGAAAATGGATTACGATGGCTGGATCGTGGTCGAGGCCGAACAGGATCCTGCGAAGGTTGCGCCCCTTGATGCGTCGAAGCGAGGCTACGCGCATATCCTCGACTGCTGCGAGGCATCCGGCCTGAGCGTGGAGGAGAAAGGCTAATGCCCAACCTTCTGAAAAAGCCGTTCGGCACCCGCGGCAAGGTGCATCAGATCACGCCCGAAAGCGCCGGTTGGCGCTATGTGGGCTTCTCACTCTACCGCCTGAAAGCGGGTGATGCGGCAGCCGAGGCGACCGGCGACCGGGAGATCATCCTTGTAATGGTCGAGGGTAAGGCGGCGATTACCGGCGCAGGCCAGGACTGGGGCACGCTGGGCGAACGGATGGACGTGTTCGAGCGGACGCCGCCCCATTGCCTCTACCTGCCCAATGGCACCGAGTGGGAGGCGAAAGCCGAGACCGACTGTGTCATCGCTATCTGCACCGCGCCGGGGAAAAGCGGGCACGAACCGCGCCGGATCGGACCCGATGGCATTACCCTGACCGAGCGCGGCAGGGGCACCAATACTCGCTACATTAACAACATCGCGATGGAGAACGAGGATTACTGCGACAGCCTGCTTGTTACAGAAGTCTTCACCCCTGCGGGCCACTGGTCGTCCTTCCCAAGCCACCGCCACGACGAAGACGACTTCCCGCGCATCACCTACCTGGAAGAGACCTACTACCACCGCCTTAACCCGGCGTCGGGCTTCGGCGTGCAGCGCGTCTACACGGATGACGGACAGCTGGACGAAACGATGGCCATATCCGATGGGGACGTGGTCTGCGTGCCGCGCGGCCATCATCCCTGCGGCGCACCCTATGGATTCGAGATGTATTACCTCAACGTCATGGCGGGCCCCTTGCGAAAATGGCGTTTCGTACCCGCACCAGAGGTAGAATGGATCATGGAACGCGACGGCTAAGGATCAGTCCGCCGCAAAGAGGTGCCGCTCCTCGCGCACTATCGTATCGAGCAGATCGGCCGCGGCCTGCACCCGGCGTGCGACCCGCAAGTTCTCGTGCCAGACCAGCCAGTAGCTGCGGCGGGCCTCCAGCTCCGGCAAAAGCCGCACCAGGTCTGCATCTCCCCTGGCCATGAAGTCGTGGCAGATGCCGATGCCCGCGCCGGCCTGCACCGCGGCGAACTGCCCGATGGCCGTCGCGACCGCAATGTCCGACTGCCAGTCACGATGGAACTCGCGCGCGTAATTCAGCTCGGGCGTATAGACGAGATCGTCGACGTAGCCGATGCGGGTATGGTGTCGCAAATCGTCCGGCGTCGTGGGCAAGCCCGCCCGGTCGAGATAGGCGCGCGACGCGTAAAGCCCCAGCGAATACGGGACCAGTTTGCGTACGCGCAGGCGTCCCTTGTCGGGTCGGCCCACCATGATCGCGAGGTCGGCCTCGCGTTCCGAAAGCGAAAAGCTGCGCGGAACGGGCACCAATTGGATGCGCAGATCGGGATAGGCCGAGCGGAAGCGGCCCAGCCGTGGCGCGAGAAATGCGCTGCCGAAACCGTCAGGTGCGCCGATCCGCACGGTGCCCGCGACCGCATCGTGTCCGCCGATCCGCGCCGCGCCCGCCAAGATTTCCGCCTCCACACGTTCAGCAGTGACGAAGAGCGCGGCGCCGTCCTCGGTCAGGGTCGATCCACGCGTCGTGCGATCGAACAGACGTGTGCCGCTAGCCTCTTCCAGCGCCGCGATGTGGCGGCTCAGCCGGGACTGGCTGATACCGAGCCGGGCTGCGGCACTCAACATCTGTCCGTCTCGCGCCACCGCCAGAAAATATCGAAAGTCGTCCCAGTTCATATCATCGTTTCTGCATAACGGTTCACTGTCTGCGTCTGTTTATATGCGAAATCAGATGGACGATACAGGGCGCCGAAGAGGAGTATCATCCATGACCGAAATCGCACACTTCATCGACGGCGTACGCGTGGCGGGCACGTCCGGACGCAGCCAGCCTGTCTACGACCCGGCCACCGGCGAAAGCACCAAGACCGTCGCGCTGGCCTCGAGCGCCGAGGTCGGCATGGCCGTCGCCGCCGCGAAGGCGGCCTGGGCCGACTGGTCTCGCACGCCGCCCCTGCGCCGCGCACGCATCCTCGATCGGTTCAAGATGATCCTCTGGGACCGCGCGGATGCGCTCGCACAGGCGATCTCGGCCGAGCACGGCAAGACCCATGACGACGCTCTGGGAGAGGTCACGCGCGGGCTGGAAGTGGTCGAGTTCGCCATCGGCGCGCCGCACCTGCTGAAGGGCGAGATCACCGAAGATGTGGGCACCGGCGTCGACAGCCACGCGGTTCGCCAGTCGCTGGGCGTCGTGGCGGGAATCACGCCCTTCAACTTCCCGGCTATGGTGCCGATGTGGATGTTCCCCGTCGCGCTCGCCTGCGGAAACACGTTCATCCTGAAACCGTCCGAGCGGGACCCGTCCGCGTCGCTCCTGATCGCCGACTGGCTGGCCGAGGCGGGCCTGCCCGCGGGGGTATTCAACGTGGTGCAGGGCGACAAAGAGGCGGTGGATGCGCTGCTGGAGCATTCGGATGTGAAAGCGATCAGCTTCGTCGGATCGACCCCGATCGCGAAGTATATCCACGAGACGGGAACGCGGAACGGCAAGCGCGTGCAAGCGCTCGGCGGAGCGAAGAACCACATGGTGATCCTGCCCGATGCCGATCTCGACATGGCCGCCAATGCGCTGATGGGCGCGGCCTATGGCTCCGCGGGCGAGCGGTGCATGGCGATCTCCGTCGCTGTCCCGGTGACTGACAGGGTGGCCGATGCGCTGATCGAGCGTCTCGTCCCGAAAATCGAGGCGCTGAAGGTCGGACCGGCCGCAGACCGTGCCTCCGATATGGGGCCGGTGGTGACGCAGGCCGCCCGAGACAGGATCCTGGGTCTCATCGACCGGGGTGAGGAAGAAGGCGCGAAAATTGTCGTGGACGGGCGCAATTTCACGCCTCCGCAGGGCTACGAGGGCGGCTACTTCGTCGGCCCCACGCTGATCGACGGCGTGACGCCCGACATGAGTGTCTGGCGCGAGGAAATCTTCGGACCCGTCCTGTCGGTCGTGCGCCGCAGGGATTACGCCGAAGCCGTGGATCTGATTCACGCCCACGACTATGCCAACGGCGTGGCGGTCTTCACCCGCGACGGCGACGCGGCGCGCAACTTCGCGCACGACATCGAGGTCGGCATGGTCGGCATCAACGTGCCAATCCCGGTGCCGATGGCGTTCCACAGCTTCGGCGGCTGGAAGCAGTCGCTCTTCGGCGACCACCACATGCACGGAATGGAGGGCGTACGTTTCTACACACGAATGAAGGCCATCACGACCCGGTGGCCATCCGGCGTCCGCACCGATCCCGAATTCGTCATGCCGACTATGGGGTGAGGTGACAGCGATAAAGGCGGCGCTGATCTCCGAAGAGTTTGGCACCGCCTCCTTCGATACGACATGGCCGGCGCGGCGCGGCGCGGCGCGTGGTAGATTATCGGCGATCTATCTTTCTAGCGGTCATTGAACGAGAAAACGTAACGCTCTTTCAGGTCGGCGATAGAACGGGTTCATCCCCGAACGTTTCCGTCCATTGCAGATAATTCTAAGCAGTCTGAGCCGCCAGTCTGGAGGGCGACTTTCCTGGCGTGTGCGAAAAGGGTAGCGGCGTCGTTTGCACTGCGGTTCTGGCCGAGGTCCGTGACGGTCGTCATAACACAGACGATCTCGTTCTGAGCGTCGAAGACCGGAACGGCCAGGCCGGTTATCGTCGGCAGAAGATGGCCGGTGAGTTCGGCCCAGCATTCATGTCGGATTTTTTCCAGATCGCCGGCACGCACTTTGCGGCCACGAAAATGCGGCGGCTGCAGGCGGCGCGCGCTCTCGATCCGCTCCGGCGGCAGGAAGGCCTGGAAACAGAGCCCGCAGGCGCTGTTGTCGATGGGCAGGATGTCGCCGAGGCCGAGCGAGGAAATCGAGAAATAGGCGTTCCGATACCAACGAACGAGGGTCGGTCCACGTTCGGTCCAGATCGCAACGCCGCCGCTCGACATGGTTTCGCTCACGAGGGTCTTCATGTGGCGCGAGGCGATCTCCACGCCATCGATCCGACGGATCGCGGCGATGCCGATACTGAGAGCCATCGGACCGAGATCGTAAAGGCCGGTCGTCGGATCCTGAACCGCAAGTCCCTCTTTTATCAGGCTCTGCATGTAGCGGTGGGCAGTCGAACTGCCTGATTCCGTCTGTTCTGCGATGGCGCCGAGCGGCAGCGGTTTGGGCGCGTTTGCCAGACAATGAAGGAAGCGAGCCGCGACCGAAACGGAATTGATGGTTCCGGACCGCTTTCCGGAGGCCGGTCGATCGTCCAAATCATCCTTTTCATCCATTCTACGACGCTGCTCCTTCGCATGAAGACTGAGTGCCGCCCCTTATACCGAAGACGTCGGCAGCGAATAGAGCCGCTAAATGTTGCCTTTTTGACACAAGTTTTCCGCGTCGGCCTTTCTTTCCGCATCGCGGTTACGATTCTGCATGGCGGAGAAATTGTCTTCGGTTATCGATCGCCGGCGAACACGCCTCATTGCAAACTCGATCCGTTGAGGAAGGCAGGAAATGAAGTCCAACTCGCTATACAATCATCTGACCGGCGGTTGCGCTGTGCTGGCTCTCGCGGTCTCCGCGGGCAGCGCCTCGGCTCAGGAGAACGTCACCGTCCTCGAGACGATCACCGTCTCCGGTGAAAATCTGGAGCGCAGCGTCCGGCAGACCGCTTCTTCCATCGCGGTCATGACCGATGACGATATTCAACGCCGTTTCGGCGATGAATCGGTCCTGGAGGCGGTAAGTCGCGTACCGAACGTCACGGTGCCGGCGGAAGGCGGCTTGTTGAGTGCGCCGACCATTCGCGGGCAGGCCAGCGAAGGCCCGAATAGCGGCGCGACCGCGTTCTTTTCCGGCACGACACCGCGGACGGCTGTTGAGGTCGATGGACGGACGCTCAACTTCAACGAACTCATCTTCGGCTTCTCCTCGCTTTGGGACGTGGAATCCATCGAGGTCTATCGCGGTCCGCAGACGATCAGCCAGGGTGCCAACAGCATCGCAGGCGCGGTCATCATCGACACCAAGGACCCGACGTTCGAGCCGGAGTTCCGGGCACAAACGCAATATGGCAGCTACGACCGGTTCGGTGCGGCAATGGTGGCGTCCGGTCCGCTTTCTGACCAGGTCGCAGGCCGCGTCGCGATCGACTACAACCGGCGCGATACATTCATCGATTACGTCGCTCCGGGTTTCCAGTCCGATGGCGACCTCGATCTCGACAGCTTCAACGGCCGGGGCAAGCTGCTCTTCGTCCCGGATGCGCTTCCGGGCTTCGAGGCCAAGATCACGGGCTTCTACAGCTACAACAACCGGCCGACCTTCGAAGCGGCATCGCCGCCCTATGATGATCTCGACAACATCACGCCGTCCAATCCGACCTACGAGAACAATGTCGGCGGCGGCATGATCGACATCTCCTACCTCTTCGACAACGGCATGAAGTTCTATAACGAATTGCAGTACAACCGTGCCGAAACCGACCGTACGGCGACACCGGCGGAGAATGGGTCCGCCAGCATCGAGGCCGACAATGTCTCCAACGAAACGCGCCTGATCTTCGGCGATCCGGATGTAAACGGCGCAAGCGGGGTCGTCGGCGCCTATCTGGGTTATACCGCGAGCGCGGACGAGTTGTCCCTTACCGATCGACTGGGCAACGCCTTCGTTTCGAACTTCGACGACGACAAGCAGAATATGAGCATCTTCGGCGAAGTGAACTACCGGTTCCTCGATCGGTGGGTCGCTTCCGGCAGCCTTCGCTACCAGCACGATCGCATCCAGCGGGAGGGTCTTGCGACGTTCGGCCGGGGAGAGCGGCCCCTCGATTACGACGAGACGTTCGATGCTCTTCTGCCAAAGCTTTCGCTTGCTTATGATCTGACTGAGGATGTCACGGTCGGCGCTCTTGTCAGCCGTGGCTACAATCCTGGTGGCGTCTCGCTCGATTTAGTCGGCAACCAGTACTATCTCTACGATGAAGAGACCGTATGGAATTACGAGCTGTTTGCACGAACGAGCCTTCTAGACGACCGCCTGCGCATCAACGCCAATGTTTTCTACAGCGATTTCGAAGATGCCCAGCGCTATGTCGAAGTCGGACAGGTCGGCCCCTTCTTCCAGTCCTATACGGTGAATGTGGAGGATGCCCGGTCCTACGGCCTCGAAGTTGGCGCGGAATACGATGTCCGAAGCGATCTGCGCGTTCAAGCAGGTCTCGGCCTTCTATCGACCGAGATCAAAGAGATCGGCGCCGCCGCTGCGGGCATCTCGGAAGGCAATGATTTCAGCCGCGCCCCGAACTATACGCTTTCCTTCGGCTTCGATTGGGACATACGGGAGAATCTCAGCTTCGGTGCCAGCCTTCGCCATTCGGATGGATATTTCTCCGATGATGCGAACAGCGACGATCTGGCTGTCGGAAGCTACACCGTCGTCGACCTTCGCGCGGCTTTCAGCCCGCAGGACAACTTCAAGGCTTTCGCTTACGTGAACAATCTGTTCGACGACCGTTCGGCGACCCTGAAGCGCCAGAACCGGGCAAGCGGTGGTTTTGTGGAAGCATCCATCGTTCAGCCGCGCGAGATCGGCGCGGGGCTTCAGGTGAGTTTCTGACGACGGCGTGTCGCGGTCGGTGGGCCGTTCGCGACAGCTCAAGACGGATCGGAATGATGCGCGAAACGGCTGAGACCGGTTCGCGCATCATCTCTTTTTAGCGTCTAGTTCCGCTCTAGCGGCCTGCCAGCCAGTCTTCATAGGCATCGAGCGTGTTCTCCGCGCTCGCGATGGAGGGCGTCACCACCTTCGCGGAATCGAGATAGAGGATGCGGCCATCGATGGCCGGTTTAAGGAAGCGGCTCCAGCCCGGTACGATCCGGTCGAGCGACGAGCGGACGGCATCCTCGTCCCGCCCACCGGCGTAAGTGTTCATGGCGAGTAGAATATCCGGGTCGAGGCGACCGACAATTTCTGTGCTTAGCGGAACGAAAAGCGACGAGCCCATGCCGCTCCCGCCGTCGGTGGGCGCCAGGGCAAGGCGCGAATAGCCAAGGTCGCTCATGGCCTGCGCAACGCCGGTCACATCGCCGATAGCGTTGAGCTGGTCGGTGAGGAAGAGACCGAGATAGTCGCGGCGACCGCTGGTCGAGCCTTCTGTCGCTCTTAATTCCCGCGCGCGTTCGAGATAGGCGTCTCGGCGCTGTTCAAAAATCGCCTGCCGACCGAGAAGTTCGGCAAGCTCGGCCTGTGTTTGAAAACCGGATACGCGCCCCGCGCTCGCATTCTGGATATAAACCGGAGCGATCGTCGACAGCCTTTCGATCTTGCTGCCGTCGCGGTCCGTTCCGATGATGAGATCGGGCTCAAGTGCGCCGAGACGTTCCAGATCGATCTCGCCAATCGGCCCGATACCCCTGGGCGTGGTGGACGGCGCGCGCACCCCGAGAACGTCCCGGTAGAAATCGACCGCCATCAGGCTCTGTCCGTCGTCGCCACGGCCATAGCTGCCCACCGGAACGAGGCCAAGATCGGCAAGCGGCACACCAAGAAGCGCTTCGTGAAGGACGACGATGCGCTCCGGCTCGTCGGGGATCGTAATCTGGCGACCCGCATCGTCTGTGACAGTCCGTTCGGCCGCGAGCGAAGCACTCGAGGTCACAAAAATGGTTGTGAGAACGAAAAGAATACCGCGCAAAATGGCTCTCCCTTAATGAATATGGTTTTCGCGCATCGTTCGCAGACGAAGCGTCAGGATAAAAAGCGGCACGCCGACCAGCGTCAGACCAAGGCCGATGGGAAGGCCGATCGTGCCGGGCAAGGCCCGCGTCAGAATATCGGCCGCGATGACGAGAAGCCCGCCTGTAAGGCCGGAGAGGACAAGCCGTGCGCGACCGGTCGCCGGCGAGATGAAGTTGGAGAGATGCGGCGCCATCACGCCAAGAAAGATAAGCGGCCCGACAGCCGTCACCGCTGCGGAACTGATGAGAACGGCGCCAAGAAGCGCAAGAGGCTGAGTGCGTCCGGTCGGCTCGCCGAGCGACAGCGCGAGCGAAGGGCCGAGTTCGATGACGCGGAGTTTTGGACCGATCAGAAGGGTGCAGACGATGCTTGCGGCGAACCAGGGCAGATAGCTAATTGCCGCACCGAGACTTGCGAGAGATAGCGAGCCGGCTAGCCAGTCGGCCATCGCGTAGGAAAGATCAGGCGGCAGATAGAGAAGAAGGATCGAGAGGATCGAGGACAACGACGTCTCGATCGCGATCCCCATCAGGAGAACGGCAAGCCCGCTGGCGGCCTGCCGCCCGGTCAAAAGAATGAGCGCGAGCGCGACAGCCAGTCCGCCGATGAGCGCGGCAATGGGGATGAAGGTGGGATTGATCGTCGGCAGGAAGACGAGCAGCAACATGATCGTCACCATCGATCCTTGGCTGATACCGAGAAGGCCCGGATCGGCCAGCGGGTTGCGGGCGAGCGATTGCAGGACAGCGCCCGCTATGGCGACTGACCAGCCGGCCATGAAGCCAAGAAGGATCCGCGGCAGACGAACGTCGAATAGGGCATAGCGTTCGGAGGCCGAAAGCTCGCCGGTGACGAGATTGGCGAGCGCGACGCGGGTGACGCCGAGATTGATCGAGATGGCGGAGAGCACGAGACCGATCACGATGAGAAGAGCCGCCGCCGCCAGATCATGCAGCGGGATTTGCAGCCCTGCGGGACCCGAGAGGATGGGCCTGCCATCGGTCGAGCGAAGCCGCTTCATGCCGTGCTCCGGCCTGGCGAGGCGATATAATGCCGACGGACGAGAAGCGCGAAGGCGATGCCGCCGATCGCATCCATGAGGACGCCGGTGCTGACCGTGTAGGGCTGGAAGGCGAGACGTCCGATAAGATCGGCTGCGAGGCAGATGGACGCCCCGGCCACGGCAGCCGCCGGCATGAGCCGCGAAAGGCCAAGTCCGGTGAGCGGCCGAACCATATGCGGCACGACGAGGCCGACAAAGGCGACCGGCCCACAGATGGCAACGGCGGATGCCGTGCCGAGGCAGACGGCAAGAAGAGCGGCTCCGGAGACCCTTCCGACATCGACACCCGCCGCTGCGGCGCGGTCGGCTCCGATCGCGATCATGGTGATCGAACGGGAAAGCAAAGCGAGGACGACGAGCGCGGCTGCGCCGACCCACCAGAACAGTGCAAGACGATCAATATAGACATGGTTGATGTTGCCGCTCAGCCAGCCGAGGAAACTGGTCCGGCGGGAGGGATCGGAGAGGAGTACGGCGTTCGCCGCGCCGGTCAGGAGAAGACCGGTCAATGCGCCGGAGAGGATGAGGGCAAGGCCGCGTGGATCATTTCCCCGCCCCGTTGCGCGAGCGACGAGAACGGCGACGGCGAACCCCGCAACGCCGCCTACAAGTCCGGCAACGCCTTGCCATTGAAGGCCGAGATCGAACAGGAAGGCGGCCGTGACGACGAAAAAGGTCGCGCCGCCGGTGATGCCGAGCGTTGACGGCGCGGCGAGCGGATTGCGCGTCAGGGACTGAAGAACCGCGCCGCCGCAGGCCGTGACCGTTCCGACATAGAGGGCGATCAGAACGCGCGGCAGCCGTTGATGGAAGATGATGGCGTGATCGTAGTTTTGCGGATCGAATGCGGTCAATGCCGCGATCACCAGGCCCGGCGTCACTCCCTCCGGACCGATCGACAATTCGCCTGCGATCAACAGGATCAAGGTGGCAGCGAGTGCGAGGAAGCCGAGCTGCTTTCTCATGGCCACGCTCTCATGGGTGAAACGATAAATGGCGAGAGGGTGTGCGTTCGGCCCGTTGCGGCAGACAGACGAGCCGCCCGCCGCGTTCGAACACATCGGCATCGACGCCGAAGACGCGGCGGATATTGCCCTCATCAAGCGTCTCGCGAACCGGTCCGACGCTGACGATCCGCCCCTCCGCCATCATGACGACATCGTCGGCAAAGGCGGCTGCGAGGTTGAGATCGTGCAGCACGGCGACAACGGTCTTTCCATGGGTCTCGATCAGGTCGCGGATCAGTTCGAGGACCGAATATTGATAGGTGACGTCGAGATGGTTGACCGGCTCGTCCATCAGGATGATGTCGGCGTTCTGGGCAAGTACCATGGCGATCCATGCCCGCTGGCGCTGACCGCCGGAAAGCGTGTTCATCTGACGATGCGCCATCTTCTCCAGGCCGACGATCCGAAGCGCATCGGCAAAGAGGCGGCGATCCTCATCCGACGGCCCGCCCAGCAGCATGCGGCGGGCATGGCCGCCAAGTTCCACCAGTTCGCCGAGCGTCATATAATCCGGGCAGGCGCTTTCCTGCGGTAGGTAGGCGACCCTGCGTGCCAGATCGCGGCGACCGAGCGTTTCGATATCCTGGCCGTCGAGCGTGACCTTTCCGTTCGAGACATCGACGAGCCGTAATATCGCCTTCAGAAGCGTGGATTTGCCGCACCCGTTGGGTCCTATCAGCGCTGTGAGAACGCCCCGCCGAAAGGTGACGCTGAGATCGGACAGAACCGGCCGCTTTCCGTAAGATGCATCAATGTCGCGAACGGCCAGAACCAAGGTATCGATGCCTTTCCGGTGTTTCCTTCTTCGGTCTTGATCGCGTCTTAAACAGGAGTAGATTACTCCGCAAATCCTAATGCTCTCCGCAGAGAAGAATTAATTTCGCCATGCGGAGAGAAGAAAGTGCGATCGCTTGCCCAAATCCCAGCTGCATATCGGCCTTTCACTCTCGGCGACCTGGCTTGGCGGCGAGGCGTGGCGGCGAGAGGACAGTGCGGCCGGGGACGTGTTCGACCTCTCCTTCTATCGCGACATTGCGCGCCGCGCCGAGGCGGCCAAACTCGATTTTCTTTTCCGCGCCGATTCCCTTTTCTGCGATCCATCGCTCATCGAAAAAAGTCCGGGCGGCTTGGGCGGTCTCGATCCGACTTTACTGTTCGCGGCGCTTGCCACCGAAACACGTTCCATCGGCCTTCTGACGACGCTCTCCACCCAATTCTATCCACCCTACATCGCAGCCCGGCAGCTCCAGTCCCTCAACCGGCTGAGCAAGGGGCGCGCGGGCTGGAACATCGTGACAGGCCTCGACGGGCACCAGAATTTCGGACGGGAAAAGGCGTCCTCGTCCGCCGAACGCTACCGCCAGGCCGGGGAATTCGAGAGGGTCGTCCAGGAACTGTGGCGAAGTTTTCCGGCGGAGGCGATTACGCTCGATCGCTCCACGGGCCGTTTCGCCGATGCCACACGGATCCGACCGATCGATCATCGCGGTGAGGACTTTGCGGTGGCCGGCCCTCTCAATCTTCCCGCGCTTCCCAATGCGCCGATCCCTATTGCACAGGCCGGCGCGTCGCCGGACGGTCGTGATTTCGCCGCCGCTATTGCCGATCTCGTCTTCGCGGCAACGCCGGACCGCGACGCCGCGATCGAATTACGCGCCGATCTGAACAGCCGTGCCGCGAAGGCGGGCAGGCGCTCGGGCGCGATCCGTGTCCTTCCGGGTCTCAATCTCTATCTCGCCGAGACCGATAAGGAGGCGGAAGACCTTTTCGCGTTCACGCACCGGAACGCCGACAGGGGCCGAAAATTGGAACTCATCAAGAGGCAGATTGGTCTCGACCTGTCGGAGTGGCGCGGCGGGCGGGCGGTCCGCATCACTGACCTGCCGCCGCTGACGACGGCTCCCCGAAGCGCCACCCATGCGGAGCTTCTCCGCCGACTGATCGAGCGCGAAACCCCTACCGTCGACGATTTGCTGCGCCGCCCCGAGGTGTCCGCCTCGGCGCACTGGCAGATCGTCGGAACACCAGAAAGCGCGGCCGAGACGATCGACGATTGGGTCCGGCACGGCGCGATCGACGGTTTCATCGCGCTACCCGGCGGTTCAATCGGCTCGCTTCATCTCGTCCTCGAGCGACTTGTTCCGCTCCTCGTGGAAGAGGGTCTGTTCAGGCGCGACTATGAAAGCGATATATTCGCCGGACACTTGAATATGGTGTGACCGGCCAGCCCTCTGCGGCCGCAAGCAATACCCCTCACCGAAGAGAGAAGAGAACTGTCATGACCTCGACCAACGTCAACGATAATTCGCAATCCAGCCGCTCGCGCGGAACGTTTGAAACGGCAAAGGCCGCCGACTACGAAATCCGCCTTTCCAAACATTTCGGCCACAAGATCGAGGCCCGCGAGGTCGATGGCGGCACGCTTCTCGTCTTCGAAGACGGCACCGCACATCTTTCGGCGGAGGAAGACCAACTCGTCGTCGCGGTCGAAGCGCCCTCGGCGGAAGGACGAGATAAGGTGGCCCACATCATCGAATCCCATCTCGAACGCTTCGCCTTCCGCGAACCGGATACGAAGATGGTCTGGGGAACGGTGGCATGACCGCGGCGTCGAATGATCATGCCCATCGAGAACGCCGTATACATGCCCTTCGGAGCGGTCGTTACAGCGTCTGCATCGTAGCCTGCAGAATTTGCTAAGAATGGCAGCTATTCGCTGCGTTTGTGACCGGACGGTCTGCTAAGGGCCCCTTTGCCGCCATCAGCAAGAAGCGTCGGCGGGTAAAAATTTCGCTATTGAGTTTGCCTGGTGCAGGCCTTCAAATCGATAGCGCGCGTTCGACTTCGAAGTGCTCGAAGGCACCCGCGTAGCCATGCACATCCGCGGTGAAACAACTTTCATCGCGCAAGGCTTGCTTCCAGTTGCTCGCGATCGTCTCGGCCGTCCGAAATGCCTGCTGCCTGGCGTCGGTGGGCGTCAGGTCGAAGAATTCACAGGCCTCCAGCGCGATATCGAGGGACGCGTCGAACGAGCCCCCTCGCATGATGCCGGTCTCCAGCACTCGGTGCCGTGACGGCGAGGGGTTGATGTCGAAGGCCGGTGACAGCCGCCACCGATCTCCGCCGGCATAGATGAAACCATGGTTCTTCAGATGGTCGTCCTTGTTGGAGACGAGGATCGTGAAGACGATCCGCCGCCAGAGTTCATGCAGATCGTCGACCGGCTTGCTCGCAATCTGGCGGATCACGTCACCGATGTCGGTGTATAACCCGCCTTCGTCGCTGTCCCAATCGAGCGCGGTACGCGCCGAAATAAACGGGATCCGCGTGTTGCCGCGGCGACTGTCCGGTTTTCTAAGACCACTTCAAGGGTTGGCTCGAGCCGACGCACGAGCAGACCTACCTACAAATAACGATCTGGAGATATCGACAAAGATATTCACCAACTCACGATTCAAGGATCAAACTTACAAACACACGCTTAAACACGCAGTGAGAAGAAGCCTTACGGTCGGACGAACAAATACAGAAATGAAGGTGACGTCATCATATATCCTGACCGAGGAGGTCACGTGAAGGCATCATATGATGTCGTGGTCTTGGCCCCGGTGGCGCCAAATCGAAAGTCACATGATCGACCGGGGTGTCTTGGCAAAGGTCACATGACCGGACCTCGGCCCGCATGGTTTTCGTGGATCACCGATCGTCCTGCACAGCCCCTTTCGGCCACGTCATCCCGGAGACAAAATCAGGCAAATTTTGCGAATACGAGACAGCCCTTATCTCGCTTGCGAAGCGATGCAACATACCCCTCCCGCCAAGGAAGGCGCAGCCCGAAAAAGTAACCTCGCCTGTCTGGTGATCGCCGATCATCCCTTTCGGCCTCGCCGAAAACCTGCTCAAATTCGCTCATGGCATCATGACAGCGTCAGCTGAAACCGGCGGCTGATCCTTCGGGGCTTGGCCAGGCGAATACGAGCTTTTTGGCCCCACTCCATACTGCACGAGAAATTCCCTCAGATCGGCGCAAGCTGATTGGCCGGCGCTGTCCGACCCGCGGAGACATAATTGCTCCGTCGTCCGCTCTCGTTCGAAGATAAAAGGCTGGTCTCCCCTCCTCCTTCTCGTCTTTCACTCCTCACCCTCATCCTCGCTCTTCTCCCACCTCACCATCTTCATTTCAAATCGAACTGCATCCCAACCCAACCCAACACCAACATCGCCATCGCCATCGCCGCTTCGATCATTGGCAAGATGGCATCCGACAATCTCCGCACCCTTGTGGTCACCGGCACCCGAGCCGATTGGAGCAAACTTCAACCCGTCTGCCGCGCATTCATTCGAGTTCTCGGTAAGATCGATGTCTTCATCACTGGAATGCATTTGGAGGAAGCATACGGCTACACGGCAAATCTTGTCCGACAACTCGAAGGCGTCGATCAATTCCACATGCACAAGAACCAAACTCTTGGCCCCCACCAAACTGAGGTCATGGAAGAAACCATCAAGGGTCTCGCAAAGGTTTTGAGAGACAGGAAGATCACCGATGTTGTTGTCCACGGCGACCGTGTGGAGGCCTGCACCGCTGCCATGGTAGCGAGGCAGCATGGCATCCGCCTTCACCATATCGAAGGCGGTGAACTTTCGGGCTCAATCGACGAGAGTTACCGTCACGCCGTCACTGCGTTCACGACCTACAGCTACGTCTGCTCTGCGTCTGCCAAAGACTTGGTTGTAAAGAACCTTGGGCAGCACCCACAGACAGTTTTTAACATCGGCTCTCCCGAAATGGATGCGCATGCTCGCGACTACGGCGTCAGCCTCAATGACGTGAAGCGAAAGTATGGAATTCCGTTTGCGGGAGAGTATGGCATCGTCTCGTTTCACTCTGTCACGTCCGAGCTTGACGGGATGCATGAGCAAGCTGCCTATCTCTTCGCGACTCTCGAGGAGTATGGGAAGAATTTCATCGTTATCATGCCAAACAACGACCCCGGTACCGACGCCATCCGCGACATCATCGGCAAAATTTTGGAGGGCAAGCGAAGTGACAGGTTCTTTCAGTCCGCCAACATCGATTTTGAGCACTTTTCCGTGCTTCAGAAGAACGCGAGTGTCTTCATCGGAAATAGCAGCGCAGGCGTTCGCGAAATGCCATTCCACGGCGTTGGCAGCATCAACGTTGGGTCGCGCCAGAACAATCGAGTGCCCGACATTCCGGCGATTATCAACGCTCCGGCAAATGACGCTGCTGCACTGCTGAGGGCACTCAAGTCGTTTTGGGGGAAGAAATTTGCTCGAGACAAAACTTTTGGCGATGGAACTGCAGAGGAAAAACTTGTTGGGGCTCTCAAGACCCCGGGACACTTTGATCGCTCGGTCCAGAAGAGCTTCTATCTTCCGGGATAAGGACAGTTTCTATTTGTTCAGATGATGGTTTGATCCTTCTGTTTTCCCAATGCCGCCGGCCATCTCGCGGGCCAGAGGCATCACACTCGTTTGATTTGGATTTAGTTTTGCTGTTTTTGATTTTTGCTTTTATGCGACCTGCCGCGCTGGACGCAGCGTGGCACCACACTCTTTTAGCTTAGCTCAGAGCCTTCGGCCCGACATGATAGCAACCAATCAACTATGTTCCTCCAATCCACTTTTGTGCATGTGGTCACGTGACTGTAAGCGCCCTTGGCGCCAAGAGCGGCGCGCAGCGCACCCATGAAGCGCAATCAATTCTATCGAAAAATAAAAATAGGATATTGGGGTGTCGGCGCGGTTCGGGGGACCCCCCGCAGCGTAGCGGAGGGAGGGGAGCGACGACACCCCAATATATCCTGCCACCGCCACCGACGCTCCCTGCCCGTTTCATCGATGGTCTGAATTGCTGATTGCTTCAGAGCAAAACCGCCGATCACGACGAACCTGCCGATTTCGACCGGCTCACTTCGGTCTCCAGCTTCTTCTCGTCCTTAGTGGACGTCACCTTCTCGGTCTGGGTCCCTTCATCTCGGTAGATCACCGGCTTTGGCTTCCCCGAGGTGTTGATGTGCACCGTGTTGTTCTGACAGTTCGAGAGGGTAATGTTGGCAGCAGGACCAGGTTTGTCGGATGGCTCTTCGGCACCAACGGAAGTCACGGCTTCGTCGCGCTCTGCCTCCATCGTCGGCTCTCTTTCGGAGTAGATCGTGCTGGGAACGCCAACCGGCCGGTATCGTGGACAGATGCCGTTCGTATGATAGTCATGGCACAATTGACAGTAAGTCGCAGCGAGCACAGGGGCGGAAGGTCCTAAGTGCGAACGGGGGCACACATAGCCCGGCGCGAATGGATTGTCTTGTCGATGGCGTTGCTTAAGACCAAGTGAGGCCATCCATCCTGCCCGGACCTCGGCCCGAAAAATGGCCTCACCGGTCAGGTGATCGCCGATCGCTTTGCACGGCCCCAAAGATCAGCGGCTACGTCAGCATTGAGGCAGCACTGTTACGAGCGTCAGGACGGGGCGGAAATCCGCCATTCCGTTCGGCTCTCTCGCGTGATTGAGATTGCCAGCCAACAAGGAATACGTTCTTCATAAAACCGATCCGTCGTTGCCGAATGGTAAGGTTTCCATTCCATCATCCTTTCAACACGTTCAAATCGGTCTTTTATCCACCAGCGGACTATCGACAATGCCTTTCCTCACCGAAGCCACCGTCTTCAAGGGACGATACGACCTCGGCGGCTACAAGCTCTCCTACGGCGAGCAGAACGACGTCTATCCCATCATCGTGAAGCTGGTCGGCGGAGGCCACGAAGGGTGGGGAGAGGCCAACCCGTGGCAACCCTTTACCAGCCAGGGGCCCGACGACGACTTCGACGCTCTGGAGAAGGTCCTGCTGCCAATCGTCAGAGAGCTCGACTCTGTCGATCCCTGGGACGTTCAATCAGCGCTCGACGAGCGCTTCCCTGACCGTCATTTGATGGCCAAGGGGGCGATCAATATGGCCCTCATGGATCTGGAGGCGAAGAAGCGCGGCGTTCGCGTCGCCGATCTGCTCGGCAACGTCAAGCGCATGGCCATCGAGGTCTCCCGCCCGACCAATAACGGCACCGCCGAGGACGTCCTGCCCACCATAGAGGGAGCCATGGCGGAAGGCTACCGCCAGTTCATGCTGAAGGCCGGCGATGCGAACTATCCCGCCATGGACGAGATCGAGCGTCTGCGGGTCCTCAAGGAGAGATGCGGCGAGCGCGCTGTCTTCAAGATCGACGCCAATACGGGTTGGTCGCGCGATGATGCGCGCGCCCTGCTCGCGGCCATGCCCCAGCACCTCGCCGACTATCTCGCCTATCTCGAGCAGCCGATCGCGGCGGACGATATCGATGGACTGGCCGAGTTGCAGGCCATGACCTCCATCCCGATCTCGGTCGATGAAAGCCTGACGGATCTGGAAAGCGCCCGCCGCATTATCGAGAAGAAGGCGGCAAGGGTCTTCAGCGTCAAGATCTCCAAGAATGGCGGCCTGCTCACCGCGCAGAAGATCGCACGCCTCGCCGCCGAGCACGGCATCGCGGTCTATCCGAATTCGATGGCCGAAGGCGGCATCACGCAGGTCGCCTCGCTGCACCTCGCGGCGACCCTCGACAATCTGGCCGACGCCGGCGGCTCGTACAGATCGGTGCTCCGCCTCGGTGGCCTCGATGTCACGAACCTCCATACCTTCATCAAAAGAGACGACGACGGACTGGTCCGCATCCATCTTCCCGACGGTCCGGGCTTCGGCCTCGACGTCGACGAGGCGAAACTTCGCGCCAATGCTTTAAGGATAGCCAGCGTCTAACCGATGGACCGCCGATCTTTACGTGGCCCAATCAGGCTGGAGCAGGGGAAGCAAGATGCTGTGATCGGATGAAAACGGTTGGCGAGTAATAGTCACCATATGCGTAATCTATGCAGTTCGATAGTCTATCATATCTCTCTTCCCAATAAACATTGATCCGTGAGGACACGCAATTTCAATCACACTGCGTCAAAACACCGCATGAAGCCGCTTGATGCGACCTTTCAATACGGCCGTGAACGGAGTATCGTCTGCTTTTGGCCGTCGTCCAACGCCATGCTAAGCCACCAATATTTGGTTCTGTGGATCGCCGACGATGAATACTGGAATGATGGCCGCCGCCAAGTCTTGGCGTTTGATGATGCGCTGGATGTGATTGTTCTCAGTGGAGGGTTGCGCTTCACAGACGAACTGAAACGATGAAATCGGCTTGCGTCGCTTCAGCCGGCATCACGATGAACATCACCTCACAGAAGACGCGGATCGAAACGGAAGGGCGTAACGCTTTCGATCGTGATGTCCCCTGCCCTTTCATGGCTGTGATTGACCACGAAATTCCGGTCCTCAGCCCCCGCTACGGCGATTATGGCGGAGGGCACGCTCAGAAGCGGGCTCTGCCGTGCTTCGTGCCATTCATCGCCGATGCTCTGCGTCAGCGCCTCGTCTTCCGTCCAGGCAGGTGGCAGATCATCCGGTTCGATCCGCGTGATGGACCAGTCGTCGGGAACGTCATAAACGATGATATCGAGATCGGGCAGAAGCACCGGATCCTCAACATGGACCAGCTTTTCCAGCAGACAGAGCGATGGCACGCTCGCCATATAGGTCACGGCATGACCAGCCGTGTTCCAGCGTCCGTCGAACAGCAGGCCATAGCCGCCATCGAGCGCGCGTGAATGGGCGGCTATGGATAAGCGATAGAGCTTCACGAGATGGTCGCTATCGATCCGCTCATCGATCAGGCGGCCGCGCCGTAAGCGAGTTTGGCCAGAAGCGTTTCGACGAGGCGCGCGCCGGTTTCCGTCCGCACCAGCGTCAGCGGCGCCTTGTCGGACAATTGGCGCAGAGGGCGGCGCAGCCAGGCGCTCGCCCTGGCCTCGTCACCAAAGGTCTCGATGGCCTGCGCCTGCACACGCGCAAGCCGCACGGCACGATCGCTTTCTTCCACGGTCAGTCGCTCGGCCTTGGCGGCGCGATGGCGCCGGGTCCGCGCCGGAATAACCAGAACATCGATCTCGCGCTCGGAAAACCCCGCTCGGCTGATACCCGTCAAGCTTTCCAGCGGCAGACGGCCCAGCACCGCTATTGCCAGATCGGCCTGCGAGCGAAGCGGCCGGCCCAGGACGGATTGCCCACCCAATGTCTCTGTCACACGTTCAAGAACGCTCATCGTTTCCGCTCCAATTCGATCGCGCCAGTCATTATCGGACGCCTGACAATATGCCGACAATATAGGCGGCAACATGCCAAAACACAAGAAGAGCTGGCTCGAAGCCATCTAGCTATGCCGGTTCCGCAGGGCTTCCAGCATCGGCATTACGGAAAACTGGCCTTGTTCGGCCTTGCGGGTCAATTCGCGCAGATAGCCGCCAGCACTGCGAATCTCGTCGGCCCGTTCCAGAATGGCGGCCAAGACAATGGCCGCGTGCTTTTCGCCCATCACCGACCGGGCCTGGCGCCATGCATCCGGTGAGATGCCCAGGAAACCACGCACCAGCGCCGCGGTCCGGATGAACTCGGTCCAGTCTGTCATGGGGCTCGCTGCATAATCGCCAATCGACGGGCAGCGCGACAAGACGGCCGAAAGCGGCAGCGCTTGTATCTGATGGAGATCAGGGGTCGGCACTGTCACTCTATCCGATCCACCGTCCGTGCCAGACGAATAGGTTGAACCCTTCTGGACAGCCGCTGGAGCCATTACTTTTTCACGGCCGCTTTTTTCAAATAGGGATTCGGTTTTTGAATTATGATAGTGGCGCTCATTATGCTGTTCATTGGCGCTCATTTCTTTTTCTGTAAGACCATCCAGCCACGTTTGCTCCACTTCGGCCATAAGGCTTGCGAGCGCGCGCCGACGTGTTTCCACCTGATCAAAATCGGCGCGGCGCGGCAATGGCGCCGATAGCTTGGCGAAAGCCTCGGCAAGCCGGCTCCAGGGCCCTGCCCTGCCCTCCGACAACGCCAGAGTGATCAGGCTCGAGCAGTCACGAAGCATCAGGCTGACAGCCTCACGAGCGGCGCGAACCGCCAGAACCTGAGCGGTCGCTGCCTCGGCAGCCTCATATATGAGCCCTGCCCTTGCGGCGAATGGCGCCAGATCGAAACCGAAAGCATCCGAGCCGCCTTCCATTTTTCGCCGACGATAGCGTTTACCGTTCGGCGAATCCTTACGCAGGATCATTCCTGCACCGATCAGGCCGGCGAGGTGCCGCCGTAGCGTCGCTGGCGCCATGCCACCGCAACGCAATGACAATTCCCTGTTGGAAGGAAAGACGATCGTCGGCGCATCGCCATCGATCGTACGATCCGGGTGGAACGAGAGCAGCGCCGACAGCACTGTCAGTGTGCGATCGGACAATCCGAAGGCGCCTCTGGCTTCGGTGAGTGCCCGAAGCAGCGCAAATTTGTCGGCCCGCGACGGGTCATTACCGCTGGCGCCATCCTCCGAATGATCGTTTTGGGGCCTGGTCTTGCGTCTTGCGCGGTCGGCTGCGGCAGCATTGATCTGGGCAAGCGCCGCCGGTCCGCCGACACCAAACGGCGTCAGAGGTTCATAATTCGGCATCGTATTTCATGCGCCCGGCAATCGGCACAAGCTGCCCTGCCCCACAGATTGTCATCTATGGGTTGACAGGAACGGCCGAACCTGATTCTTTCAGAATGCTACTTCGAAGGTCCTCTGGAGCGGTTTCCGTTCCGGGGGGCTTTTGTTTTTGCCCCTGGCAATAGCGTTACCTTATGCGTTCGCGCATCCTTCCCTTTGTCCTGTGTCCCATCATCATCGTTCACTCGACACTGCCGCCAGACGCAAACACTTGGCGGCTTAAGAAAACGTCGTTACCGCCCTTCCCTCTCCTCACGGAACCGTGCCGCGAGCTCCGGCAGGCAGTCCGCCAGATAATCGGCGAAACCGCTGGCCGCCGCGCCCGGCAAGGCAAGGCGCGCGCTGTCGCCCTGCACAGAAAGCGTGCCGATCGCTACGCCATCAGATCCGGCAATACGCCGCGTTTCGCTTTTTCGCCTGGATGCGTTGCCGCTGATCCGATCGGACAAAAGCGAAAAGCGCGCATCGCTATCGGCGGCAAGAAAGCGATCCCGGCCTATCTCGTCCTCGGCTTTCTCGACCGCGCCCTTTTTCTGGAGCAGCTCACCAAGTGCCAACCAGCGCGGCCGACCGACCTTCGGCGCGGGACCGATGGCTACCGCGAAGCGACGCGGCACCGTATTGGCCACGGAGAGAAGGCGGCTGATCTCGGTCTTATCGATTCCGAGCGCCTGCATCGCCGTGGCGCGGTCGAAACCGGCAGCGATGATCGCCTCCGCGAAAAAGGCCCTCTCGATGAAGGAGAGGTCGCGCCGTTCGGCATTTTCCTTGCCTTGCGCCAAAATGAGTTCCGCATCGGCCAACGGCTTGACCACGGCACGCACCGAAAGGCCGTGGCGCTGCGCGGCATGAACCCGGCGATGGCCGAAGGCGACCTGGTAACGGGACGGCTTTTCGGGATGGGGTCGCAGAAGAACCGGAACCTGCTGGCCAACGCTCGCGATGGACGCGGCGAGGGCGTCGAAATCGGGATCGCCATCCTCTGCATCGCTCATCCGGTCTCGCCAGGGCGAGGGATCGATCAATCCCGGATCGATTTCGTGAACCCGCTCGGCGCGCGCCAGCTCCTTTTCCAGCTCGTCCGCGCGCCGTGAAGCATCGGACAAACCGCCGAGCGATAGCCCCATGGCACGCACGGCCCCCGATGGAGCGCGCACTGGGCTGTTTCTCGCCTCAGGCTCTTCAGACGATCGCGCCTTTGCCGGTTCCGCTGGCGTCGCGGCCGCCGAACCGCCAGTCTGATCATTCTGGTCCGGTCCTACCGTGCCGAACAGATGGGCCAGTTCCTTGCGCCGCTTGCTCATGAGGAAAAGCTCCCGGATCTTTCATGGTGAATGAAGCCATGAGTCGGGCAGAGCGGGGACAGGCGTTTTTGCCTCGTCGCGTTCATCGGCTGGCGCCTCCGTCGCGAGACCGTTCAGTGCGGCCCCAGCCGGCGCGGATCAGTCCCTCGATCTCGCTGTTGACAGCTGTCAACGCCTCCATTGCCCGGTCGTATGTGGCGCGATTGAAGTTTTCCCGACCGACTTCGTAAAGTGTCTGCTTGGTCAGACCCGCATCGGAGATCGCCGTTGATTTGACCATTGGCGCAGTCAAGACACGCTCTCCCAGCTGGCTTCGCAGAAAGGCGGTGATCTGTGTCTGCGGCCCGTCATTGGGTTCATAACGGGTGACCAGATAGCGCATGAAAGAGAAGTCCAGTCGCGCGCCAGCTTCCCGAACCACGGCCAACAGGTCGGAAGTCATCAGCAGGAACTGGCTCATCGAGGCAATGTCCAGCATTTGCGGATGAACGGTAACCATGACGCTGGTCGCCGCGCACAGCGCGCTCAGCGTCAGATAGCCGAGCTGCGGGGGGCAATCGAGGACGACCACGTCGTAATCATCGGCCACCGTTTCCAGCGCCGATTGCAGACGCGCGAAGAAAAGCGGACCGCCTTCGCGCTCGCGCCCGCTGCTCAGATGGCGGGGCGTCGTGTGCTCAAACTCCTGAAGTTCAAGATTGCCCGGCACCAGATCCAGCCCGTCGAAATAGGTTGGCCGGATGATATCCCGAAGCGGTCGACGCTCCTCGTCGTAACGGATTGCCCCGTAGAGCGTATCATTGCCCGAAAGATCGATCTCCGGCTGATAGCCGAACAGTGCACTCATCGACGCTTGCGGGTCGAGATCGACGGCAAGAACGCGATAGCCCTCCAGTGCCAGATATTGCGCCAGATGGGTCGATGTGGTCGTTTTCCCGGACCCGCCTTTGAAATTCGTAAGGGCGATCACCTGGAGTGGCTCACCCGCCGCCGGATCGCGCCAGGGCAGATAGGTTCGCGCTTTCGGCCCGCCGCCCTCCGCCAGAAAACGGCGCATCGCATTGATGTCCGTCAGAGTATAGAGCCGGCGTCCACCAGGACCGGTTTCCGGCTGTGGTCCTTCGCCATTGATGGATAGTTGCCGCAGATAGGAATCGGATACGCCGATCAGACGCGCCGCTTCGCCGCTTGTGAACGCGCGCAGCGTCTTCTGACTTGTCGGCGGAAAAAGGCGATGACGCATCATCGATAGCTGCTCCGAAAGCAGAGCCGCATCTGCCGCGATCTGCTCATCGGCCGGGGGCAGGGGAGAGGCCTTATCGATCTCCCCATCGCCCTCGAAAGCGGTTTGCGCGGTCTGCGCCATCTAAATCTTCCCTCTGACCAGAATACGTCCCAGCTCGTCCATCGTCGTCCTTGCAAGCAGTTGACAGCTGCCAACTCCTCTCGCCATCAATCAATTCAGGGTGATCATGACGATAGAAGCGATCAACGGCTCGCGGCAGCAATTCCGATTTGCCTTGCCAGTTTCGCCTGATTTCACGACTAACGCCTACGCGATCACTACACGATAAAAACCGTTAATGAGTGTCGGTGCGCTACCGAGTCGTGTCAAGCGAAATAGGGTTAACGCGATTTTACCACTCTGGAACTGCACGACTACGCGGGAGACAGCCGCTCAACCGACGAGATCTCGCAACGATCCGTAGCACAGCCCGACAAGGAACGGCCCATCTCTATACCCGGCCTGGGTCACCGTCGTCTGTCGCGCCACACGTCCACACTTAGCGCACGAGAATAGGGGAGGGGAGGCGCCGCGATGCCATTGCCCCTCAAGGCAATTGTTTCGCTCGCTTGGCTTCCGCCCGAAAAAAAGCGGCGAGAGCCGTGCTTGCCAATTTTCGGCCGAAGGCGCGGGTGCTTTCCAGCCCGAGTGGATCGAAATGCGCGCGCGCGACCGATACCAGCGCAACGGGCATCATCCGCGATGTCTGGATGAGCGCGCCCTGATCGCTCAGTCGCACGGTCTCGTAGCTGGAAGGGCATTTTTTATAGCCACCGCTTTGCAGCAGGGCCTCGTAATCGTCGAGAGCCCTGCGCAGGATCATTTGAAGCGCTTTCGACGGCCGATACTGACGGCACAGCATATCGAAGCTCGGCGAGACACCCTTGGCTGGCAATACCGCCGACACGAAAACCTGCACCTTGGGTTCGGGCTCGGCATCCTCGATCGGTCGCAGCATTGCGGGCGCCGGCACGGCGGCTTGCAGGGGAGGGGGCGTTGGAGCGTCTGTCGGCGGCGTTTCAACCCTTTGCCGTCCCGGCTCACCTTGCTGCCTGGCGGAGGGGGTGGAGCTATGGCGCGGCGGGAGCGAGTTGGCCGACTGCGAATCGTTGGCGGTGGCCTTGGTGCGGGCTTCGGTCACTGAAAGGCGGGGTTTTCGAATCGCCATCATTATCCCTCCAGCGCGTGCTCAACGAAGTTGCGCATCTGGCCAAGTTCTTCCATCGCCGCCTGGTGATTACGCTGGTGCAGCCGCATCGCCGGATTGGCGAGCATGTGCTGCAGGGTCATATGCAACATGCCGCGCTCCTTCATCGCAGCGTATGCGTCGCGCTCATGCATGGAGGGATCGAAGAGCGGCAGTGCGCTCAGCATGTCCATGACGGATTTCTGCGAGACGGTCATCCGCCCGACCGGCACACGCTGGCGAAGGACCGCCGTCGGCACCGACAGATTTTCACCCATCAGCAATTCGATAATGTAGCGATATGTGGCCAGCGCCTCGTCCATATCGAGCGGCGTCAGCATGGTTGGTACGATCAGAAAATCCGACGAAGCTATGATCGTGTTGTTCAGTTCGCTGGAGCCGCCATGGGTATCGGCGAGCGCATAGTCAAAGCCGCGCGACTCCGCCTCCTCATAGGCCTGCTCCAGAAGCTCCATCTCGTCGGCGACGAAAACGTCGCACTGTTCGTCCCAGCTCTCATTCGCCAGCGCGTTTTCGCGCCAGCGGATAAGCGGGCGGTTTTCGTCGGCTTCGAGAAGGGCAACGGTCTTCGCTCCGGCAGCGAGGGCGGAACACAGACCCATCAGGGCTGTGGTCTTGCCCGCACCGCCCTTGAAGGAGCAGCAGGTCACAAGTTTCACGACGCAATTCCTTTATGGCAATCATCAGGATAAAAAGGCTTTTGTAAAAAAGTACGTTTGTAATACTGTTTTGATTTATGATGAAAACATGGCAGACGAAGCAGAAATAGGTTCAATATTTCGATACGGACCCTTACGTTTTGTGATCGACGATCCAGGCGAATTCTCTTGCGCCGCCCGGAAAACGGATCAATATAGCTTTGTATTCATAAGCCAAGCCGGCGTTTTTTTGCTGGTTTACGACTATTATTTATTTTACAGCGCGCACGTTTTTCTCGTTTTTTGACCGCGCCCTTTATTTGATGAGTTTTGCCATGAACGCCAACGGGCACGACGTTTCCACCGATCTTTTGTTCTCAACACCGGCCTCCACCGGCAACGCCGCGCCGAAAGTCGCCGGCTCCGGAACCGACCCCAACGCCTATAAGGTTGTGAGCGTGCGACTGCGCGCGGCCGAATATGAATGTCTGTCGCTTCAGGCAAAGGCACTCGGCCTGTCGAACAATATGGCGATGCGCGTTGCCGCAAGGCGGATCGGCGGCTTTCTCGAAACGGACGAACAGACACGCCAATTGCTGCAGGATATCACCGACCAGATCGGCGACATCGCCCGCGCTCTGAATGACATCGACAATGTTTGTCGCAAACACGGCAAAACTGATCTGAACCGCCTGGCGACGCTTAGGGCCGCTTTCGGCCACGAATTCGTGCAGCTCGATGCGCTGCTCCGCTCAATTCTGAACCTGTCGCGCCGCCGCGTGGATGGCCGATTGATGCTGCAAAAGGCGATGCTCGGATGAACCGGCATGCCCTCATATCTCAGGCCATAGAACCGGGAGGCTAAATCCCAATGCCGCAAGCGATCGTAAGGGTCGTGCCCAATGGAGGGGCGAAGACGGCAGGGCAAATCAAAGACCAATGGAACTATCTGACGCAGTATGGCGCAGTCGATCTACAGTGCTCGGATCGCCATCAGGGCGTGACCGTTCCGCGCAACCGCTTTGCCGCTGACGCGGCGAGCTGGGAAGCGCAGACAGGCAACGAGCATGATCCGCATCGCGCGGGGCAGGATCTGACGACCCATCTTGTCGTCAGTTTCGCCCCACCCGATGACCCGGACGATCCGGTTCAGATGGAAATCTATCGCCAGCGCGCATTCGCCGCGGCGAGGGGCTGGGCGAACCGTATGTTCGGTCCCCAGCAGGACAGCCACGCCAATGAATACGACTATCGGACCGCCTTTCACACAAACAAGCCACACCCGCACCTTCATATAACCGTCAATAGGCGCTCGACCCACGGCGACTGGCTGAAGATCTCGAAGCGGGATGCATGGTTCAATTACGATAACATGCGGAAGGTTCTGGTCGACGCGGCCTTTGATTGCGGGATCGAGTTGGAAGCGACCTCGCGGGCCGAACGCGGCATCCATGAACGGCCGATGACTTATGCCGAATATCGCCGTCAGGAGCGGACGATCATGCAGCGGCCTATTACGTTGGAAGAGCACAACCGCCTCGAAGCCGAACGCCGGGCAGCCCAAGGGGATGCCCGCAACAGGGTCGGCATGGATCCGGGTGACGAAGACACACTCGAGGACGCCATGCAGGATGCCGGCGCCTACACACCCCTCCCAGACGTGAACGAGAATGGTGGAGAAGGGCCTGCCAATGCGCCGCCACGACGCGGCCGGACCGACGAACGCACCGCCGAGGATCTCCAGCGCGGTTGTACACCTCCTCCAGCCCATGAAGCAGACCAGGATGACGGCGGCGGACTTCCGCCTGGCGACGATCACGATGACGGCCATAACGCTGGAGGTGGCGGGTCCGACGGCAGCAGCGACAATGACGATCACGGCAATCCGCCACCGCCCCGTCCGCGGCGGCGCAGACGCCCCAGCTTCGACAGCCTCTACAACGTCACCGACGAGGAAGATGGCAATGATGATCTCGACGTCGGCGGTTCCGAGATGTCGCAGCAAAGAGAGAGCGTAAACGACGGCGACCGCAGACAGCAGGAGCGTTCTGTGAGCCGGAATGCAGAGCCAGCAACCGGTCCATCCTGGCAGTTTCGAGACACCGAAGCCCGTCGCAAGCGCCGGGCGGCAGAGAATGAAGATAAAAATCAGCCTAAAGCCAAGCGCGTGCGCACTGGCGGCCGGGTCGAAGCGGCCGAGGCTGGCCCCAGCAACGCACCGGTCAGTGATCCGCCCGCACCGGATAGTCATTCCGTCCCGCAGACGGAAACCGGCGGCGCGCAACGGAAGCGTGGCAAAGGAATTGGCGACGGCAACGCGTCAGGCCATCCCGTAGAGATGAGCGCTGCAGAGGTTCGGCAGGAACGCCGCATTGCCACGCCGAAATCGCGACGGGGTGGCAATCACCCCATGGAGTTGCGCGATATCGAACGTCCGCAAAAGCGAAAAGCTGGCAAGGATGAACTCCAGGCTCAGCAGCCGGCCAAGCGTGCACGCCGAAACGCACAGGATGGTGACGCAGCAGCCGATCCGAGCAGGCAACCACAGCCGGAGCGGGAAGGCACCCACCAGATGGACCTGCGCGACACCAAAGCCCGTCGCGAACACCGGGACAAAACGCGAGACGATGGCGGACATCGCGAGCGCTGAGCGACCGTTTCAACTCAACGACCAAAGCAGAAGAGGACGAGACACAATGTATAAAACTGAGACAAACGGCAGGCCCATTAAACGAACGCCCGGCCCGGTCGAACTTCCTTTGGCGGCATACGAGTGCATCCAGCCATTTTCGAACAGCGACCTCCAGCACAGTCCGAATATCGACGCTGTTGATGCGGCATCGGCTGAGCTCGAATGGATGGCGCCGACACCGGGGCCCGCCGAACGCTTATTCGGCGACGGCGGCAAACGGAACATTCGCACCTCCTGATCGGCCGAACAGCAAACCCCAATCAAATGCAACGAGAAGGCTTCTCTCATGACAGACCAGACAAAACACAATGCCGCCGCTCTCAAGGACCTGGCTCAGCCTCAGCCTGTCAGTCACGGATTGCGCAAGGTCGCCGCTCAAAGGCCGCCAGAACCGACCAACGACTGGAGCGATTACGGCCCGACATTACGAGCCATAATCGATGAGGACATCTCCACCGCACTGGCCGAGTACGAGGCTTGGCTCGAGGCCGGCGAGATCTCTCCCAACCCATAGAAGAATTTCAAAGACCTTTTCTAATATTTATTTACAGGTGATATTATGGCTCCAGATGATGAAATGTACGATAGCGAAGAATATGGTCCTTCGGCACAGCTTCAGAGCGAGAATAATCTCGGTCGGCGAAACAGCATCGCTTCCATCGGTTCCGAAAATGGTGATATGTTCGATGGTGAAGAATACGACCCTGCATCACCGCTTCAGTACGAATCTGATCTTGCTGAACAAAACAGCGCTGCTTCCAACATCTCCGACGATGATGGGATCGACTTAGGCGATCTCGATGAGGCACTGGAAGCGGCCAATGCGGAAACGTCCTCCCGGTCCCACCTCTATGACAATCAATGGGTGGCGGACCCCATGGCGAAAGATGACGACTTTCGCGTGAGGCTCATTCCCCGTAGCGAAGTGAGCGCCGACATCGATCTCAGCAAGGAATGCGTTCTGCTGCCCGATGAAGGCAAAATGAGCAAAAGCTTCGTCACAAAAGGCGTGGCCTATGAACAGGCAACGCGCGAAGCCAAGGAGCTTGACGCCGATCTCAAGAAACTTTGGGAAGGAAAGATGGAGGCCGCCGATCTCTCGCCACGTTCGATGAGCGGGATCGACCATAATAATAGTGCTCCAGTCTACGAAACGCCCAATGGTCCTCAGCAACAAGCCTCGAACTGGAAGAATCCGAGGCAGAATGGCAAATATCTGCCAAAGCTCATCTATCGTGACCAAGACGGGCAAGTCTGGGCCAGCCACGGCAAGAAGGACCAGGATCTGGCTGGCAAATCGCTGGATGACATACGTGCGCAGAAGAGCGCCGATATCTGGGTGGTTTCGGAGCGAGGCCAGCCCCAACATGTCGACGATCTAGCGAAGGAATACGGAGCTAATTACGCCAAAACGCGGGTCGGTTTGCAAACCGGTGCTGTGCGTGAAAGACCGCTGCCGGATGTGACACTTCAGATACCTTCAAAGGTCGGTGACAAGGTCTACTACGCCGCAAAACGAATTGACGCCGCACCTTTCATCAATGGCAAACATGCAAACCACGCCATCGGCCATGCGCTGAGAAACGGCTCACTTGGCGAAAAAGGCACAGGCACGGAAAACGTCCGCCTGTACGTGTCCAACTCGGCGCGGGACAGCAATTGGACGCCGTCCTATCTCAAAGACAAGCAACCGGCCCGCTACAAAGAAATCGATGCGAAGTTCAGCGGTGTTTTGTCGAAAAAACTTTTTGAGAAGGATCACGTTCAAGCCAGCGAGTTGTCATCCAAAGAACGCGACAAGCTTTTCGTTGTCGATCCGGACGGCAAGGAATCGACGGCGCAGGTCAACCATGAACGCGTCGAAGGTTTGAATGGTCGTAAGCTGACGGAGGTCTACACGCCGGACCGGATACAGGTTCCGTCCGGTAAATATGGCGCGACCACCTCTCTGGACAAACTGATGGACAGCAAGGACCGGGCGATCAGCCAGCATATTGCCAATGTCGCGGGTGTGGAGGCGCGGGAAGGCGCCGCAAAGCACAATAATATTCGTGACATACAGCGCCCCGGAAAAGACGCGGCGAGAAAGGTCGGGCTCGATGAGCGCTCAAGGGAATCCAGCGTCGTCAGCGTGTAACGGCAACAAGATGCTCTCCAACAGTTGAGCCAGAGCGTGAACGGGACGGCGGTATCGGAAGTGGAAGGTTCGCTCCTCGCTTTCAGCTCTCCCGTTCATCGAACCAGAGAAGGAATTTCCGATGGTCGAGCTCAAATCCAGACCCGCGCGGTACAAATCCAGCACCGACCGACGTGCCAGCACGGTGAGTGCTATGATCGACGCGCGAACGCAGCAGGTTACAAGAAACGCTTCGCGCGATTTCGAACAATACGCGGCGATGGCCGACCCGGACTATTTCAATAGCCCGATCGAGCTCAAAACGCAGCGATCAGGACTTTCCCGCCGAATAAGCCGCGAAGCTTCCTTCGACAAAAAGGGCAACCTCAATCTGACCGAGCGACACGGGTCCACGGAAACCAGGCTGTTCATCGCCAGCAGCCCATTGTCCGAAGACGATTGTAAGCGTCAGAAGATCGACCCATCTCACGCCGGAAAGATCGAGATGGCGCTGGATGTCAGCGATCGCCACGGCTACAGCCAGCGCACTTTTCTCGTCGATCCGAACAATCCAGAGGATCGAACGCTGTATTCCCTCAAACAGGGCGACTATAGCGACCGCTATTCCGAGGAATGGCAACAAGACGAGAACGGAATATTTCAGGAGCAATCGTTCCGTAGTGGCAACTATTCGCGCGAACTCGGACGGCAAAATTCAGACGGCTCGCGCGACCTTTACGTCGTCAACGGACGGAAACAGTCGCTCTACCGCATCGAAGAAGATGGCCGCGTCACGCCGCAGATGCGCAGCACATCGACGTTCTCAAAAAACATCAGAATGGTCGAAGGAAGCGGCGAGACGCGCTCCCGGACGGATATTTCTCATTTGCGCGGCCTTTACCGAAAATCCTACGAGTCGCAGCTCGATGATCATGGCCATCGCATGGATAAGACACATACCGGTCGCCGCGTGGGGCTCTATGAAAGCAAATACAGGCTGGATCCAGATGGCCAGCTACGCTCGAGAAAGCGCTCTTTCGGTTTCCTTGCAAGCAGGACCGTCAATTATGAGGGCGGCGGAAATACCAAAGACGTAAAGGTCAAAGTCCTGGGCGTTAAGGTCCGCGATAGCCAAAGAGGCCGCGATAACGGCCGGGCATTCGACGACGGATGGAATTTCAGAAGCCCGACGAGATCGTCCAGCCTTTCCAGCCAGACGCTCGGGCGAAATTCCTTTCCTCACGCCTCCTTGGCGGAGCGAAGGGTAAATTCGCTTGCATCGAACCGTTCAAATTTTTCGTCGACCTCGCGCCGAACGTTCAGAGTGCCACCGCCGCGTGACGGAGCGGCCGAGCTACCAACAGGCCGACCGACCGGACTTCGTCATTCGCGCATTCCCGTCCTTAAAAGACAGGATTTCAGTGCGGCCTACTCGGCCGATCACCAAAGAACCGGTTTTAAGGAATCCGTGTCTCCCGAGGTTCAGAAAGGCGACGATCATGGTGCCCGGCCAAAGGCCACAGAAGACGAACTTGAGAAAATGCTGCCGCGTCAGCGTGATGCATACGCGCCGTCCCCCCAAGACACATCGCTCGACCACATAAATTCTCTGCTTCGAGCCAAAGGACTGCCCGAAGTCTCGCCGCAAACCACGGCTCGACTTAATGGTCCGGCGGGAGCGCCCACATATGCGCCCCACGACCCCCCGGTCCTTCCACGGCGCGGCCCGACCGAGCGGCCCCCGGAGAGGCCGCCCAAACTGATAGACACGCAATCGCGCGAGCCTTCTTCATTCGCGCCTGCCTACGCCCGCGTCGAAAATAATGTCTACCGCGACACCAGGTTGATCGAGAAGGAGCAGCCGAACAGCGATTTCATAAAGAAGATGAAAGCGGGCGACGCGTCTGTCGACATCGCCTTCAGCAACAAGAACGGCAATCTACTGATGACTGCCAGCTATATGGAGAGCAAGGAGACGCTGAAACCGGTTCTGGACGAGAGGACCAAGGAGGCGGGGATCGACAGGTCTGTCGGCCAACGCACTTTCAAAGGGAAGAAGCCCGAAATCCTCATCGATACACGAGACGGACGTCTTCTCGGACAGGATCATCCGGAAATCGTTGCGGCGCGTGGCGACAAATCCCTTGTCGAAGCGTTCGGAGAGAAGCGAGTGCTCGTTCAGCGCGGGGCGATCAGATCGATCGCTAACGGCGCGCTCGAAAAACAGGACGGCGAGAAAGACGCGGCGCGAACCTTCAAACAGACGATCCGGGAAGCGGTCAACCGACCGGGAACCGCTGCCGTCGCGCGAGACGAGAAATCTGCGGATAGGGATGTCGCTCGCGGCAGAAAAGCCGATCCCGGAAGAGCGGCCAAAAACGAAACGCCAAAAGCGCCGGAAGTCGACTTGACCGCCGAAGAATTGGACTTTCTCGGATCCGGCTCTTCAAATTCGGACCAAGCCAGGAGGGACGGTGGAACGACCGGTCGTGATAAGGACGGCTATGTGTCCGACAGCGACGATGACGGACCGGTTGAAGACACGCCACGGCCGGGCCGTGGCAAGGCGTTGCCCACCCAGATTGCCAACGACACGACACTGGATGCGCGTCCGCAGCGCGGGCGCGCGTAGAAGTTGGCGGCTGAGAGATGCTGAGAACCGCGCTAAACTATGCCGGTGCTGTCACGCCGCCGCCGCCCATGCCGCCTTCGGTTCGGCGTGGTGCGATCAGGGTGCGTCGGTTAGGCGAAACCGCTGTGGCCGCCGGATCAAACACGACCCGGACACGGGCGGCAGGAGCCATATCTCCATCTCAACCGAAACAGCCGATCAAGCCCCGGCCGCCAATTAAGCCACGCCGTCTGCCTCGACCGGGCACGGTGCGCACGCTCCAGCAGCAGATGGAGCAGCGGCGACAGGCCGGCCTGTTTACGGCCAGCCGTTTGCTGCGGGAAGGGCGCGACAACGATCGCACCACCGGTTTCGCCCGAGGAGGCGCTTCGCTCGAGGATCATCGGCCGCGTGGCGGCGAACAGCCGCCGGTCAAGCAGCTAAAGGAGCGTGCAGAGGAACGCCGTTCGACGCATCAAAACGCCCTCGAAGGCGGACCATCGACCGAGCGCCAGGCCACCCAACCAACCGCCACGCGCCGAGAGCACAGCCGACCGGATCTGAACGATCATGAGAGGTCTCCGTCCGACATCGCGCGCGATCGCGGCCTCGACGAGCGCTCACGCACCCATGTTCGGTAAAAGGACGCGCAATATGGCAGATGATGATAGGCCCAGCGCCGAGGATGTTTATCACACTGCTCCCGAGAGTGAGGGAGAGGGATACGAGACCGCCTGGGAACGCGCCCATGTGCCTCTCTCGGCGCGGCCGCGAGTTCGATCCCGGTTTGCGGAGACCCCGCCCTATGCCTCGCCGGAGCCACAGCTGGTCGTGGACTCTTTCGTGACAGACCCGGACCGAGATGCCCCGACCCGGCCCGAAAGGTCGATCGAACCGAGAAACGTCGAGTCCAATGATGCTGGTCCGAAACCAACGCGTCAGATGCTCGTTCACGACGTTCTACCCATCGAGAGTTTCAATGATGATGTTCTGATCAGCGATGGCGCGCCGGACGGCCGCCCCGACGAGATGATCTTTCTGACCCGACAGCAGTTCGCAGAGAAATACGGTCACGCTCCAACCCCCGAAGAGATGGACGAACGATCTCTACTTCTCCGCGATGAGGACGAAAACTACCGGACGAGGGAGGAGGTCTATCGTTCCATAAAGATCGGCAAATCCGTCCCACGCGGACAGCGCCAGGCGCGGCGCGATAAGATATTCGCCGAGCAAATGGCCAAATATGGGGTCAGCACTCAACGCTTTGGCAAGGCCCAGAATTGGAGCGATTATCTCGACACGCCTGCCGGCAGCCGATGGCAGCGCAAGAAATTCAGGAACCCTTTGCAGTCGGGACAGGACAATCCCGACGTTTTGATGCGATCTGCTGACGGCGCATATCTCGCAATCTATCCCAAATTGAGGCCCGATTTCCATCCGCTCAGTATCGATGAGATCGGCGCAGAGCGGGGAGACCGCAACGTTTGGCTGAAGGGCGAGGACCATACCTACTACAACCTCAATACCCTATCCAGCAGTTCGGCGAGCTCTCTTTATGATGAATTTCTGAAGACCACTAATCCATACCAATTGCCGAACCTTCTGCTGCGACGCGACCGTGTCGCCTATGTCGCCGGCGAGACATACGATCTAGCCCTGAAAACGGCGAGAGAGACCGGCGGCAGACCCAACAATCCTTACGAGGGCGGCGTGCTCATGCGGGCACGAAACGGCAAGTCGCTGGTCAAACCCTCGACGCTGGAATGGCTGGGGCAGGAGACCTACCGGGATGAGCACTATTCCCGACGCGCAAACGAAGCACTCGCCATACCCGACGAGATGCAAACCGATCCGGAAGAAAGGGGGCCGTCCCTTCTCGTCGCCGATCCCAAAAATCCCCGTATCTATCTCGACGGAGAGATGTTCCAGCTGATCACCGGTCACAGGATTGCCTCTCAGCCGGATACGGCAATCCTTGTCCAGAACCACAACCAGCGCGGAGGGACAGGCAATTTCGCCACCCTTGCCTTCGTGCTCGACCCCGAGAACGACAAATCGCTGACGACCGAGCAAAAGACGCTGATCGGGCGCGATGTTAGGCTGCATGAATGGAATCCCGGGGAGGGGTTCAGCACCGACACATCATCTGCCGACGAACAGCATAATCGGACGCGCCCCCTGCCTGGCGGAAAGCGCAAAAGGGAAGCATTCGTCTCTAGCCCCGCGGCGGTAGCCGAAAGCTCAGCGGATGACGCGCAGTCTCCTCCACGCAAGCGCATCCGACAACGGGCTTCGACAAGGCTAGCGGCACCTCTCGTTCGCACCGCGCTGAAATCCGCCTATCTCAAATTCGGGGGCGAATATTTCACGACACGAAAAGTGGTCGAGAAGTTTCCGCGACACGCGCAGACACGGGCGATGATCAGAGGCGACAGGAGCTGCGATCTTCTGTTCAAGGCTCTGGACGGTCATACCGTTCTGCCCGGCGGTGAACTTCTTAAGCAGACCGGGGAGGCAGGCCGTGCGCGTATTCGGCGAGCCGGTCTGCCGCCCTGCTTTGCCGGTCAGTCATCCGATGCGCCAGCAGGCCCGCCGGCTCTGATCAATAGCGGAGATGGCCGCCTGATCCCGTATGACAGCGCGACGGTCGGACGAAACCTCAAGGGACGCTCGGTCATCGAGACGTTCGGACCGGATCGCACGATGATCCGCATGGAGAGCGGCGGCTACCGAACCTATGCCGCGACACTTCATTTCGGCGATCCCGTCTCGGTCGAAGCCGCCTCAGCGATCGGTGTGGAGCCGCGCGAGAGAGTGCGGCAGGTCGGTCGAGAACAGGACAATTCTTCCGAAAGCGAAGGCCTCATCTCCTGGTCGGAGAGCGACTATGGCGGCCGGGAAGAGCGCGTCGCTACCGAACCGGCAGAACCGGGACGGACCGACCGCAGCCGGTCACGGCAATCCTCGATAGGTATCTGAAGGGAAACAGGATGAACGCCAACGGCAAAATCTTCTCCACCCTCCTTTTCGCCCTGATCTTCTCTCTTCCGGTCGGGTGGCTGGTCGCGTCGATCTATGTAACCCTGGCCAATGGTGGTGGCATGGCCGGGCTTGCGGAACTCGACCTTCTGGCCTTCTGGTACGAAACGCCGTTCTATCTCGGTTTTACGACCCGCCAGTTCTATTGGGGGCTCGGCCTGATGGGCGCCACAAGCGTGGTGCTTCTCGCCGTGACTGCGGCGCTTTCCTTCAAACCCAAACATTTCGGTACGGCCCGCTGGGCGGGCTTCGGCGAGATGCGACGGCTGAAATATCTACGGCCCTATCGCAAAATATCGGGACCGATCTTCGGCAAGACGAAAGGACCGCGGACGCCCGGCCTTTATCTCACCAATGGCGAACAGCCCCATAGCCTGGTGGTCGCGCCGACGCGCGCGGGCAAGGGCGTCGGCGTGGTCATTCCGACGCTCCTCACCTTCGATGGATCCGTCCTGGCTCTCGACGTCAAGGGCGAACTGTTCGAACTGACATCGCGAGCCCGCAAGAAGCGCGGCGACCGTATCTTCAAATTCTCTCCCATGGACCCGGATGGCCTGACCCATTGCTACAATCCTGTTCTCGACATCGTTCGCGTTCCCCCGGAGCGGCGCTTTTCCGAAGCGCGACGGCTGGCGAACAATCTGATTGCGGCGAAAGGCAAGGGTTCGGAAGGCTTTATCGATGGCGCCCGCGATCTGTTCGTCGCCGGCGTGCTGGCCTGCATCGAACGCGGCAATCCGACCATCGGCGCCGTTTATGACCTCTACGCCCAGCCCGGCGAGAAATACAAACTGTTCGCCCAGCTCGCCGAAGAGAGCAACATCGCCGAGGTGACGCGCATCTTCGACAATATGGCGGGTAACGACACCAAGATCATCACCTCCTACACCTCGGTTCTCGGCGATGGCGGGCTCAACCTATGGGCCGATCCGCTCATCAAGAACGCCACCAGCCGTTCCGATTTCTCGATCTACGATCTACGCCGCGATCCGACCTCGATCTATCTTTGCGTCAGCCCGAACGATCTGGAAGTAATCGCCCCGCTGGTGCGGCTCTTCTTCCAGCAGATCGTCTCCATCCTCCAGCGGACCATGCCAGGCGATGACGAGGTTTTCGAGGTCTTATTCCTGCTCGACGAGTTCAAGCATCTCGGCCAGCTCGATGCCATTGAAACCGCCGTCACGACGATTGCCGGCTATAAGGGCCGGTTCATGTTCATCATCCAGAGCCTGTCGGCGCTGACCGGCGCCTATGAGCAGGCTGGCAAGGAGAACTTCCTGTCCAATACCGGCGTGCAGGTCTTCATGGCCACGGCCGATGACGAAACGCCGGAATACATCTCCAAAGCCATCGGCGAATACACCTTCACAAACAAGACCGTCTCCTACAGTCACAAGGAGTTCTTCGATTCCAACATCCAGAAATCCGACCAGGGCTCGCCGCTTCTGCGACCCGAACAGGTCAGGCTTCTGGAAGACGATATGCAGATCGTGCTGGTGAAAGGCCAGCCGCCGATGAAGATGCATAAGGTCAAATACTACGCCGATCGCTATCTCAAGCCGCTCTTCGAAGGACAGGAAGGGCCGCTGCCGCAGCCCGACCCGATTCCGCTGACCGCCGGGAAGGCGCCGCCCGTCCTGCTCAAGGAGCAGAAAGAGGCCGGGCCGCGGGGCGATGAGGAAATTATCGACGACGACGATGATTTCGATGCGGCAATCGATGAAACCGAGGCCGACGAGTTCGATCCCGCGGAACAGGGCGCCCCGGAAGAGGATATTCGCCGCAGCCGCACCGCAGATGCGGCTGCGGTGCAGCAGCAGGCCGCGGCCGCGCAGTTCGATCAGAATATCCGTAACGCAGCGGCAGCTGGTGCTGCGGAACAGGCGCACGCGACGGGCGATGCCGCCAACCCGAGCGCGCCGCAAGTCGGAGGCGAAGGCGGAAGCGGCGGTGTGGATGCGACTACCGAACAACCGGAGACGCCCGCCCAGGCCGAGCAACGGAAATTGTTGGAGCGGATCATCGCGCTTCAACAGCGCCAGGACGGACAGTCGCTGGAACATTCCTGACCTGCCGGTCATCCGAATAAACCCGAAAGGACGACGCCATGAGCGATTACGAAAATGCCCAGGAGGCGACGCGGGAGTTTTTTGAAACGCTAAGCAAGACCGCCAGGCTTCGCACTATCAGGCGTTTACAAACCACGAATTCGTTGGAGGCAAGCCAGTTCGAAACGGCTGCTCAGCAACGCTTTCTCGAATTCAAGGACGACGTCATCGCGCATGAAGCCTATCGCGACAAACCGTTGGGTTTTCTGGATGATTTAAAGTCGAACCATGATCTTCTTTTACATGGCATCGATCAGCATATCGCGCCTGGACACCAAAGCGTGAAGGCGCGCGAAACGCTTTTGAATGCAATAGGCGCGGCCGATGACTTTGATGATGAGCGGTGGCATTCGACCGCGCAATCCTTGAACCATCAGCTTGGCCATAACTTGAAGAAGAATTTTTCGGGCGCTGATCTTTCATCACTGGCCGAAGCGCAAAATCGCTTCGCCGGTAGTCTGCAAGATTATGTCAAGGATCTTAGTCCAATGCGCTGTTCCGATGGGGATAAAGCGGCCCAATTCCGAACTAAAAAACAAGAGGCCTTATTGGAACTGCGAAAGACGCTGGCTCTCTCCGATAAACAGATCGGGGAGTGGAAGGACAATTGGGGCGACAATATTCTGAGACGCTTCGACGAACGGACAAAACACCTGGACCCTGGACGCGAACGAAGCGACCGCAACGCGCAAATCGTAAATACCTATTTCGAGGATCTCGATAATGAAGCCAGATTGGCGCGCCTCGTGGCGGATCGGGCAGAGCAGCGGCTCATCGGTTTCGGCAAGGAAATGATCGCCACGGAGGCATACAAAAAGGCCAGTGGCTTTTCAGACCAAGTGCGATCGAGCTTCGAGAGAGTCAGCTCCTCGATCGATGATCATGTCTGTCCGGGTCCGGCAGCAATCAGGGCGCGGCGCGGCCAGTTAAATTGTCTCGAGACCTATCTGCCGAAGACGGAAGAAGACCGCCGGAAGATCAGGACCGGCGATGACAGCTTCCTTGGCCAGGAACGGTGCCAAAGAATAGCCGAAACCCTCAACCGAAATCTGAGTGAGAACCATGGAAGCAGGCTGGAAAAATGGGAGGCGGGTGAAATTCCGCATCTTCTTCTCGACATGGACGCAATGCAAAACAATCTGCGATCGGGAGTGAGGAATAACGAATCCATTCATGCCGATGGGCGGAGGATCGACCCTTCTATGCCCGATATGGCCGACAGGCTTGCCGAGCAGTCGCGGGCGATTGACGCAAGGAAACATGAAATAAGGAGCGTGGTGGGTGAAGACTTCTTCAACCGCCTGGAGCAAAAAACCGGCGATGAACCGAACAAGCGCAAGCTGAGCCGCGATGATAGCGAAACAGGACGTCCCCGTCAGGTTCGACGGCTCTCCGCCGGTTCCCGTCCGGAGCCGGCCCTACAGGACGATCAGGCGGACATCAGCACCGCGTCGGAAGCATCGCGATCTCCTTCACCTGTCCGTGAGGAGGGTGAACGGCGCTCTTCGTCACCCAATCGTCAAAACGAGCGGGTCGACCTCGACCTGGCTCTTATCGGCGTCGATGACCCAACGGATGAGCAGCGCAGGATCATGCGCGACTGGGCTGAGCCCGGCCAACTGACCCATGACCGGCTCATGGCGATGACCGGCGCGCCAGAACGCCTCGACCTCAGCGATGATGCCTTCTCGACCGAAAGTGAGCCGGAAGTAGGAAACACCGCTCACGACCGCTCCGAAAGCGATCGCTCTCGCGAACGCAGCCAGAGCGCTGGCCGGTGATGGCAGACTGACGCGCAAACTGGCTTCGACCTGGCCCCGAGGTCTCAGATCGTTCCCCTCGCGATCGCAATGACCGATCGCATCATCGGGATCTTCAGCCTCAAATGCTGCGATGGCCTCTTCAATTTCCCTGGCCTCTTCAGGATCAGTCGTCCATATTCTGCGATGGAAGATAGATCTCGAGGACGCCCCGGCGGCCCTCTCGACGCCCGACCTGCACCACGAGGTCGATCGTCCGCTTGGCGTAATGGATGATCTCCTTGTGCGACATCCGCACGCCGGAGCGCATCACCATCAGCGCGAGGCGGTCAAAGGCAAGATTGGGACTGTCGGCGTGGATCGTCGTGATCGCGCCTGGATGGCCGGTATTGATCGCTTCCAGAAAGTCATAGGCTTCCATGCCGCGGATCTCTCCGACGATGATGCGGTCGGGCCGCATGCGAAGGCAGCTTTCCAGCAATTTGGAGGGCAGGCGCTCTGACTTCTCCTTGCGTTCGGAGATCAGCCCGACCTGGTTCTTATGTGGCGGGAACAGCTCCTGGGCATCCTCGATCGTGATGATCCGCTCGTCCAGATCGCTCATCGCGATCAGGGCACGCGCCACCGTTGTCTTACCCGACGACGTGCCGCCGGAAATCAGAATGTTGAAGCGCTCATCGATGGCCTGACGGAACAGCCCCTGAAGGTCGCCACGCTCGGCCATATCGGCGATAGCGCGGTGGCGGGCCTGTCGCTCGTCTTCAACCTTGATCTGGCCGCCATCGACGAAGACGATCTGCTTGCTGTCGAGCGTCTGCGTCAGATATTTGCGGATCGAAAGCGACACGCCGTGTTCGATGGCTGGTTCGATGACCACCTGTACGCGCTGCGGCTGACCCCAGACCATGACGCGGCCCGATACGATGGGATGCAGCGCGCCGAGAGTGTTGCGCGTCTCTCCCGCAAGCTGCGCGCCCAGCCTCTTGATCGCGTGAGGGGGCAGCTCGACATCGATCTGATGCATGTGGACCGCCCCGGCCGCCTCGATGAAGATCGAACCGTCGGGATTGATCACAAGCTCGTTGACCTTGTCGTCGGTCAGATAGTCGCGGAGCGGACTCAGATACTGCTCAACATAGGAGAGTTCGCCGCGGGGCGCATGGACGTTCATCGGAACACCAGATCACGGTTGACGAAGACGCGGATCTCCTCGCCCTGCGGGATGCGGATGATTGGCGGCAGGTTGAGGAACTTTTCCAGGAACCCCTTGCCCTGTTCGGCGATTGCGCCACCGACCGACGCGATCATCTGTCCACCTCCGCTCTGGCCGCCACCACCGCCACCAATATTGATCGTCGTGCCGCTGCTGGAGGACGAATTGCCGCCAATGGAGCCGAGCGCTGAGGGCACCGCGCCAATGGCGCTGACCAGAACGGCAGCACCAATCTTTTTCATATAACGGTTGTCGACATTGCCCGCCGTGCCAGAGCGGCCGAGCTTGTCCGCCCCGGTCGAGCCGAGGGCGATCGACTGACCCTTGGGCGTGATGGCGCGGTTCCAGGCGATCAGCACCCGTTTCTGTTCCAGTTGAACCTCATTGTTGAACTGGCCGACCAGGACCGTGCCCGCCGGCATCAGAATACGGCGGCCATCGAAGGAGAAGACCGGCTCCATCACCTGAGCGCGGATATTGCCCGGCAGTTCCGTATTGATCGCTGTTTCCAGAACAGCCGAGATGATGGTGCCCTGCACGATCGTGCGGGAGGGATCAGCGAGCGGCTGCGACAGGGATGTTTCCGTCACGCTATCGGCAGCGGACGCCAGAAACTGCTCGTTCTGATTGAGAATGCGTTCGGAGGCGTCACCTGAAATGCGCGGTCCGTGTCTCGGAGGCTTGACGCCATCGTCAACGATCACCCCAGAGGACGTTCTCTGCTCTTCTTCCAGCGATTGCGCGTCTTTCATCATTTCCAACTGCCGCTTGGCCTCTTCCATGGCGCGGCGACGTTCCTCTTCGGCCTGGGCAGCAGCGGCGCGCAGGCGATCGTTCTCCCGCTTCATCCGCTCCCGTTCGTCATCGAGCTTGGCATTCATCTTGGCGGTGTAGCGATCCATCGCCTTTTTCAGCTCATCCTTGGAAAGGCCTGGATTCTTCTTGTTCTGAAGCGCTTCCAACTCTTTCTGAAGAGCGGCGAGTTGCGTTTTCAACGCTGCATTCGGATCGGTTTTATCCTCTACCTCCTCCGGCGGCGCCGGAACGTTGAAATCAAGCCGGATGTCCTCTTCGACTTGCCTGTCGACCCCAAGGCCAACCCGCGAGGTGAGGGCCGGGTCGTCGCGTTCCAGAATGCCGAAGATTTGAAGCGTACGGGTCGGCCCGACCAGAAGCATGAACAGAGCCAGCGCACCTCCCAACAAAGCGAGCGCCATGGAAAGCGGAACGCTGCGTTTGCGCCCCTTGCCCGTCTGCCGGGCGCGGCGCTCTTCCAGCAATGCCTCACGCTCCCTGCTTTCCTCCTGCCGCGCCTCAAGCGCCGCAGCCTCATCGACCTCGTCATGCGGGTCGTTATCGGTGTGGTCGCCATCGCCGTGGTTCCGATCATCCTGCATGGCGACCTCCTCTCAGAAGCTTCGTGAAGAACCCGGCGTCGCTTTCGCCGGCGGCCTGGCTCTTATGGGCTCCGGCCTTGCGGGGGTGCGGCGCAGGCGCGGCGCGGACGACCGCCTTGCTCTGTCGGATAACGCCGGCCTTGCCGATGCAGACGGACTCATCGCCGATCCGCAAAACCCAATAGTCGGACGTCCCGTCGACGACGATGCTGCCCCCATCGGTTCGAGAATTCACAAGTTCCTCACTCTTGTCCGGCCCCACCTTGAAGATGGCCGGGCGAGGGGCGCCCTTGGGCAGCAGAAATGTGGTCTGAAGCGTGTTGTCCTGGACGGCGATAGGCCGGAACGGTGCGAAACCGGAGACCAGATAATTGTTGTCGACCGGCCCGTCGACGGCGAGGCTCTCGTCAAACTCCGCTTCCTCGCCGGGATAGCTAAAGATCGTTCGGAACGACTGGCGCGCCACCTCGCCGGGCTCGATCTCGCCGGCGCAATGCAATTCGAACGTGTAGACGCGGCGGTCGGTATAGACCGTCATATTGGTCAGTGCATTCGGGACGATCGGCTTGATGCTGACCACGTTGCCGGCATTCAGCTTTGTGATCTCCCACGATGCGCTGTCGCCGATGATGATCGATTCCACCACCTCGCCGGTGTCGAACTGCACTGCGGTGATCGACTTCAGATAGAGGTCGAGACGATAGACATTGTTCTCGTCATAGACGTAGCGCTTGATACGGCTATCAGTCTGCGAGGCGATCGGCGTCTGCTCGGCCTGAACAGGCCCTACCAGGCAGAACCCGGCACACAGAAGAATAAGCAATCTCTTGAAAAACATGACAAAACCTCGAAATTTTTGTTTGAAAATCATTGGTCGGCAGTCTCCGCGTCGATGCGGTAGGAAAGAACCTTGAAGCCGAGCGGGTTCTTCCAAACGGATTCGAGCGTCGCCTCTTCCTGCGGCTCGAACTCATAGCCCAGTGTCGCCACGAAGCTGCGCGTCGCGGTCGGCTTGCCTTTTTCCTCGCGCAGCTTGGTGATGCGCACCCGTGCCAGATCAGCGTTGCCGCGCTTGGAGGACGGTGTCTGAGAGATCGACTTCACGACCACGCGCACCCGCACATCCCCGCCATAGACGTCGGGCGGATATTGGCGCGATCCCGAATTCCAGATTGCCGCCAGCGTCTCGGCGGCATTGTCGGTGGAGCGCTTCATGACATCGGGAATGCGGACCGAATTGTCGGCGGGATCGTAGGTTTCGCGATCGACGACATAGGAGACCAGTTCGGCCTGCAGCACGGCATCCTGCTGCTCCAGCGAGGCAGGCCGGACCTGGACGATCTTTTCCGCTTCGCCCGTTGTCTTGTCGACCATCACGACATAGGGGCGCTCTTCGCTGAGCGGCAGCATGACGAGCACGCTTACCAGAGCGAGAACCGCCAGGACCATCGATCCGAGAGCGATCCGCGCCCAACTGTTTCGCTGCTGGCGCAAGGTGAAGAAGACTTCGTCCTCGAAAGCATGTGGCGTAGGTGTTGTGTCACTCATGGCTATGTTCCTGTTGGCGCCGGCAAGCAGACGGCTCGCCGGCCTCGCGATCACTCTTTAACTGCGGTTCAGATTCTGCTGCTCCGGTGTTTCGCCGGATTTGCCCGACCGCCCGCCGGACCCGCCACGACCACCGGAACCGCCGGTCGCTTCCAGATGACGGCGTTCTGGACTGACCCTTCGCCCCTCGCTGCCCTTGATGTTTTTCGCCAGCCGGTCGTCGCGCCGCTGGGCACGCTGACTGGCGCTCTGGCGCATGGAATTGACCGCCGATCGGGCAATGGAATATCCGCTGGCGCCTGCCTTCCTGGCGCGGTTCGCCGCGCCAGCGCCATCTCTGGTGCGGCTGATCGTCGACCGGCTCATGGCCAAGGTACGCATGGTGTTACGCTGGACCATTGTGGCTGCGGCAAAAGCTGCGCCCGCACCCACGGCGGCGACCGATGAAGACGCCAGGGAACTTGCCATCGTCGGGATCATGAAGAGCAGCACCAGCGCCGCGATCATGACGAAGAGGAAGCCGAAATAACGCGTCTTGTGCAGGCTGCTTGCGTCGGATGCCGTGAGGATCTCGCCGGCAATGTAGAGGACGATCGCCATCAAAGCCGCCGTCAGCAGCGGGATGACCACGAAGCCCATGACGAAGCGGGTCCAGCTCTCGAAATATTGCCGCGTCTGCTCGGCCATCAGCATGCAGAGCGCCAGCGGCGCCAGACTGATGGAAATGATGAAGCCGATCCGACCGATCAGCACGATGATTGCCGAGGCGGCGGTGAAAATGCCACCGATAATGAGGATCAGCGCGCCGGTGAAAACGTTGCGGATCGATTTGCCGATATCGAGGATGGACGTATCGCGCAGGAAATCATAGGCGATCCAGACGATGGCATGGGCGAACTCGTCCATCGCCGCATAGGTCTTGTTGTCGGCAGACTGGATGATCGCCGGATCGAGCACGTCGGTGCGCAGGGTGCGGATATGCAGCGCCACGGCCTCGATCATCAAGCCCGCATAGTCGTCCGGCACTTCAACCAGAATGGTGTAGATGCCTTCGAAATTGGCCCATATGGTCGCGAAAGAGTAGATCAGAATATATCGCAACCCCCATTTCAGGTATTCCGAATAATTGATCGTCCTGAACTGCACGAGCGAGTTGATGGCGATGAACAGCAGCGCAACAAGCGCCACGATCTGCAGTGCATTCCGGATGGGATCGGCCACGCCTTCGAAGATCAGCTGAACATACTCCCTCAGCTCTTCTTCGATGACATTGCCAAGATCGGAGATCACGCCCATGACACGTTCACCGGTTGAAGGTCTTCATATCGATGAAGGTGTCGTCCTGGCCGACCTCCCCACCCAGCATCATGAAAAAGCCGCCGGCAACCGAGGCCAGTGCGGCCTGCGTCCGCAACGTCTCGTTGATCTGTTGGGCGACCTCGATCATCACGCGGGTGTTGATGTCGATACTGGTCTTCAGATCCTCGCTCGCCGCCAGTGCGGTCGCATATCCATCGAGCCGTTCCATGCCGGCATTGGCCCGCTTGTAGGAGGCTTCGGCCGTCGAGGCCGCGATGGCGCCCTGGGATGACAGCCGGGCGACCATCTTCTTGCTCGGCAGTTCATCGTCCTGAAGCGCGAATGCGTCTTCCAGATAATAGTTCTCGCGGAACTTCTCGAAAGCGGCGACCATGGCCTCCGGCCCTTCGACCGCGCCGCCCATCGCTCCATCGGCCATTTCTTTCAGGCCGAGACCGCCTTCGCGCCCGGTATCCTCGCCGAGATCGGGAAAATCCTTCGGCCCGGTCTGTGCGTCGCGAATGGATTCAAGCATTTCCTGCTGGGTTTGCAGGCTGGCGAATATCTGGCCGATACCGCCGCCGATATACCGTGAGAGCTGGACGATCTTCATCAATTGCTGGATGGCGTTCTCGTCGAAGCTCTCATCAGCGTCATCCGGCTTGGTGGGTGCCGTAACCGTCGGTTCGGTTGCCGGCGTCACGACGTCCTGCGCAAGGACCGTGGACGGCGTCGCTGCGGCGGCAATCAAGGTGAGGGCGGTGCCGCTGATGGCGGCGTGAAGTGACTGTCTCATGCCATGGCCCTTTCATCGATCTGGCCATCCAGGGCTTCCCAGATGCAGGCGCAATTGTTCTTGCGGACGGCGGGGACCGACTGGCACGCGGCCAGGCCTCCAACCGCCACGATGAGCACAAGCAGGATCGTTCTCATTGCAACATCTCCATTTGAAAATTGTCACGCTCACGCCAGCCAGCCGGCGCTTTCTCGCCGCGGCCGCCGCCTAGAATAGCGATGCCCTTGCCAAGGGCGCTGAGGTCGAAATCCAGCACCACGCTGTCCGCGCCGGACTTCAGCAGAACCAGGTGATTGTCGACATTGCTGGTCTGCAGGAAGGCGCTCTCAGTCGGCGTCAGGTGAAGCGGCTCCAGCTCCGCCTCGGTGTTGAACGAGCTGGGATAGACCAGCCGCGTCACCGAGCTTTCCAGAATGGCGTCACCGGCGGCGCTGTTCTTGATGTGCGAGACGCGCTGCGTCATGAGGACCACGGCGACGTTCTTCTTTCGCATGGTCAGCATCCAGTCTTTCAGACGCGCCTCGAAATAGGGATCATCGAGCAGCTTCCATGCCTCATCGAGCACCAGGAGCGTCGGATGCTCGTCCTCGACCAGCCGTTCGATGCGACGGAAGACGTAACTGAGCCAAGCCGTGCGCACCCGGTCATTGTCGAAGATCTCGGTCAAATCGAATGCCGTCAGGCGGCCATCGAAAGCCAGGGGATCGGAACCCTTACCGCCGAACAGCCATCCGAACTGGCCTGTTTCGTCCCAACGGCCGAGGCGGTTGTAGAGATCGCCATCATCATCGGTGGACCGTAGCTGGCTGCGGAACTGCTCGTAATTCTGAAGGCGTTTGTCAGCCGTGACGTTTGACTGGACAGCGTCGTTCAGCGCCTGAATCTGGATGGGATTGAGAGGCACGCCCTCGTTTTCGGCCAACGCGTTCAACCAGTCGGAGAGCCATGCGGCGCCCCGCGAATCTGCTTCAGCCTGCATCGGGTTGAAACCGGTATCGACGCCCATGCGTACCGAAGAGTAGCGCCCGCCCATCGCGCGGATCGCCATTTCGAAACCGTTGTCCTTGTCGAAAACGATGGTCCGCACATCCAGCCGGTTGGCCTGACTCAGCAGAAATGCCGTACCGAGCGTCTTGCCGGAGCCGGTCTGACCGAGAACGAGTGAATGGCCCACGGTTCGCTGGCCCGGCTGCCCGGCAAGATGGAAATTGAAACGGAAGGTTTCACCGCTGGCCGTCGGAAGGATCGTCACCGCATCGCCCCATGGGCATTTCTCCGGCGGGTTGCCCTTGGGCAGGCCGTGCATGGCGCAAAGGTCGGCGAAATTCTGCGACGAAATCATCGCGGCACGGGTGCGGTAGGTGAAATTGCCGGGATGCTGGGCAAAGAACGCCGCCCGCGACGAGAAGTTTTCACGGACGATGGCGGCGCCCGCATCCTGCATGGCCCTCGTCACATGGGCCATGGCATCTTCCAACTCGTCCTCGCTCTGGCAGAACAGCGCGATACTGCAATGATGATCGCCAAACACCACACGGCCCGACGCTACGTCGTCTTCGGCCTCTTCGAGCTGCGCCATCAGAGACTGGGCCGCGTCTTCCGCCGCCTTCATCTGCTTGCGCACGCGAGAGATCTTGCCTTGCGCGGTGATGTTGTCGATCGGCGTGAAGCTCTGCGTCACCACCGTATCGTAGGGCAGGTTCAACCGGTCCAGAATGCCGGGATAGGTATCGGTCGGATAGTCTTTCACCGAAACGATGGTGCCGTAGCGCCCGCCCGGCTGATCGAGACTGTCGCAGTGGAAATACTTGCCGTGAAAGGTGACGTTCGAACTGGCGAGCATATCGGCGAGCGGGGTGAACTTGCCACCGGGCACCAGGCGTCCGTCCGAGCCGTCGACAACGGTACGCAACCGGCCCAGCCACTCTCCATCATGGACGAACAGACGCCGGGGTTTGGCCTCGGAGACGCCAACCATGCAGGTGTTGATCATCTGGTCCAGGCGCAGCGCCCGCACCTTTACTTCCTCGCGGCTGAAGACGTCCTTCGTACCCAGAAGGCTCATCAGCCGCGCGACGCGCTTTGGCGGGCGGATGACGAGGGTTACCATCGTCACGCGGTCGCGCAGACCGACAGTCTGCAGATAGTCCTGCCAGCGACTGTCGATTTCCTCGTTGAAGGGATGGCCGCCGACAGGTTTGGCGCTGGGCCGTGTCTCCACCGAAATACGATGGACGTAGTAGGCGACATCGCCCCGCTGCTGCGCGATGAAGCGAGAGAAGGCATGGCAGAGTTCAGCCGTGAAGCGGTTGTCTATGGTATCAGCATTGATCCCCTCGACGGCGAAGGACGCCATCAGGTCGCCGTCGCGCAGCATGATCGTCCGGTCGTCGACGATGCTCAGATAGGGCAGGCCGCTGACCAGCCTTTCGCCCTTTCTGGCGCTCTTGTCGACAACTGTGCGAGTAGCGCGGGTGGTCGGTGCTTCAAGCATGATAGACCAGCCCTTCGCCCTTCATCAGCTCGGGCGACATGCGGGTCTTCTGCACGGTCGCGATGAAGACGTTGATGATTTTGGGGTCATAGGCGGCGAGCCCGCGAAGCGCGGCGTAACCGACGCTGCTGACCGTGATCAGATAGATAAAGGATTGGCTGAGGATGAACCCGAGCATGGTGATGACGATCAGCACGACGAGGTAGAGGATCGGCAGCCCGGCAAAGGTGACTTCGCGCGTCAAGCCAATGAAAAGCGGTGTGTTCTGCATGGCGGTTTCTCTGGAAAGGAGGCGTCAGGGACGGCCCACCGCCACCTGGAGGTGCGGGGCGGTGAGCCGCGTGAGGCCCGTCGTCAGGAGGCGGACAGGCCCTCGACGAAGGTCGCGCCGCCGAAGACGATCGCGATGCCGATGACGATCGAGGCCGCGAACACCCAGTCCATGCGGCCCGTCATGAAGGAGAAACCGACCGCAATGACGGCCAAGGCGGAAATGGCGACGCCGATCGGTCCCGTAATGAGATCGACGATCTCTTCCAGAAACGTCTCCATGCCGGAGAAATCCTGAGCGGCGCTTGGCTCCGTCAGAAGCGCAGAGATCAACAATGTCATTCCCAAGACTGAAACGACATTATGCGAGGTGATATTACGAATGAAATCTTCCATGGCTCAATTTTCCGTTGCAATATTCAAAATAAAAAACAATTCGAACCCGATATTCCGACTATAAAAATTTTCGGCGGGCTCTGCCGTTACTCATCGCAGCTGTACCTCCATCCGTTCTCCTACCGATTCTTTGCCGCGCGGCGCTTTTCAGCCCTTGCCGCGACGATGGCCTTTTTGCGCTCCAGCGCCCGGGCCTGACGCTTCGCCGCGCGTTTGTCCGCACGAACCCGTGCCGCCCGCGCCTTGTCCGGATCGCTCCGGCGTTTCTCCGCCCGCGCTTCGGCGCGCGCTCGCATCTTCGCCAGACGACGCTCCTGCCGGCTGCTTTCGCTGGCTGGTTTGGCGGTTCTTGCGCGGCGCGCCTTTCGTGCATCCTCGGCGGCTTGTCTGCGTGCCTCGGCCTTGGCGCGGGCGCGGGCCTTCATGACGGCAAGAGCGCGCTCCTGCCGGGTGGCATTCCGCGATACCGAAACCTTCAGACTCTTGGCGGACGCGTGTTTTTTCACAGCGCGTCGCTGTGGCACGGCAGCCCGACCTTTGGCCGCTTTGCGCTTGGTCTCTGGCAGCGTTTCTTTCGCACGCGGCGCCGGAGCGGGCTCCACGTCAACCGGAACCGGCTCCTGGCGTGCCATCTTTTCCAGCAACGCATTTGCTTCGGCTCGTGTCTCGTCCTGCTCTTCGTCGAAGGCCAGCAGCGTGGCATGCGCATGATCGCCCCTGAGACGGTTCGACCCGTCCTCGATCACTTGATAGGGCGGATTGGGCGTATGACTGACCGCATGAAAGATGTCTGACACATATTGCCGGGTCTCGTGAAAGGGTGGAATGCCATTATATTTACGGACATTGCCGGGTCCCGCATTGTAAGCGGCAAGGGCCAGTTCAGGTTTGCCGAACCGATCCAGCATGTCGGTGAGGTAAGCGGCCGCGCCGGTCAGGTTCTGATGCGGAGCGAAGGAATTGCGGACACCCAGCATCTTCGCCGTCGCCGGCATGAGCTGGCCGAGGCCGCGCGCACCGACAGGCGAAACCGCCCGCGGATTGAAATTGCTTTCCCTCTGGATCAACTTCAGAAACAGCGCCACGAACCCCTCTTCGCTGAGATCAGCACGCGCAACGGCGGGTCGCTTGGCGAAGCGACGGCCAACGGCGATGGCAAGATCGCGCATCTTTCGCTGGCTCTGCGACAGGCGCTGACCAAGTCGACGCGGATGCGGCAGTTTCAGCTCTCGACGAGTGGTTTCCAACAGAGCGATCTGCTTATGCCAATCGCGGATGGTCGACCCGACCGTGGCCAGGGCGGCGACGGGGGAGGCAGGGGGAGGGGCAACCGCCTCTGTAGCTGTCACGGTCGGGTCGTTACGGAGGGGCTTGTGCCCCAATGCTGTAAGGGCTCGGGCGAGGGCTTGGCCCGGAACGAATTTCTGCGCGTCGATCCGCGAAGGAGGGCGATGGCTGATCGCCCGAAAGCTTGCCGGCTGGGGACCGACGCGAACGACAGGTGAATCCGCCTTATCGAACAGGATGGCATCAGCCTCGACGAGGATATGGATATCGGGAATATCCTGCCGTGCCGAAAAGGGGAGCGACCCGGCCGTGGCCAGGGCGGTGACGGGGGACGTCTGGGGAGGGGCTGCCGCCTCTGTGGCCGTCACGGCCGGGTCTTCTCGGGAGCCATCGCGTTCGGTAGTCGCTAGCGCGATTGCGGAGCCCATATCGATCGGGATCTGCTGCGCGGCGATTGCCGACGGTATTTTGACGCTTCCGGCTCTGAAACCTTTCGGAGAAGAGGCAGGCGGCGGGCCTTTCAACACGCCGCCTGCTGTCGTTGAGACTTTCGAGATGGGGTCTTCTTCAAATAAAGCCGACCGGTAAATACATACCTGGGCAGCAATGACAGCAGCTGTGACAGTTGTAACACCCACTGCAGTCTTCATACGATTATATTTTTCATCTTTCACATAGTAAGACGACATTCGTATGATCCATCTAAAAGTCTTGATATATAATTTGGTACTGAAAACACGATTTAGACTAAGACGAATTTTGACCAAATTGAGCAGCGACCGAGTCACGGATTATGAAACATTTTCACACAAACATATCCTTGAAGAGACATTCTCCTCTTGTGTGTATGTTTGTACGGCCGCTCTGACGACGCGAGCGCGGATTGACACGCCGCCCTATGCTGCGGCGCATCGTTTTTTTACGCGAACCAAAATCGTTAACGACAATCCTCGGCATTCAAGCGGTTGGCGGTTATCTCTGCCGTCCCATGGAGCCTGCAGAAGAGCCAACCGGTTGGATGTCTGGTGGCCGAAATGGCCTGTGCGGCGCCTGTCTTTCACTTACGTAAACGTCAGGAAACCCTTTGATTCCAATGGATGCAGATCGCTCACGAAATTTTGTGACAACGCATCTTAACGCGTGCAAATTTTCTATGTCTTGGAGACGCGGTGTGGCAGTGCCGCGTGACAAGCGCCACTTTTTTGCCCATTTTCGACCTCTCGCACTGAAGTTTCAGCGAGGGATCGTCGCATATTTCGTGGCACTTCTTTTACGGGTGTAACAATGACGAACGCCGATCGGTCCGTCAGAAATCGCAAGATTAGATGGACGAGGAGGGCGACGAACGGACGAGTAAGCAGCGGGCGCCCACTCGGTTCAACCCCAAAGCCTATAGGACGCTATCGTGACGCTAATGACGATCCTCGGGAAATAGACGACGAACCGCCGTCCGGAGATTTGCAGGCGCCGATGGGATGCTGAACGCTGCCAGCATCGAGCACGCGGCGGAGGCGGCGCACCACCCGCACAACAGACAGCGACCATGGCGGCCCGATCTTTCCTTTCATTGCCAGGGAATTCGAGGTTTACGGTCCGGACCAGCTCTGGGTAGCTGACCTGACTTACATCACCATCGCCGGAGGCTTCGTTTATGCCGCGCTGATCCTGGACGCGTGGTCGCGCCGTGTTGTCGGCTGTGCCATCAGCCGCAGCATCGACGCCCGCCTAGCGGCGAGGGCGCTCCGCAGCGCGATCGCGGAGCGGCGTCCCTTGCCCGGCTGCGTGTTCCACACGGACCGCGGATCCCAGTACGCGTCGGAGCTGCATCGAGGCATTCTTGCCGAACAGGGCTTCTTCGGATCTATGAGCCGCCGCGGCAACCGTACGACAACGCAAAGGCCGAGAGCTTCATGAAGACACTGAAGGTGGAGGACGCTTATCTTATAGAGTATGAGTCGTTCGACGACGTCGCCACCGGCCTGCCCCGGTTCATCGAGGCCTACAACAACCGCCGCCTGAGAATGTCCATCCGCAGGGGCGCACTCCAATCGGCAACGCGCCCCCGCCGGCACACCATCGCGGCGGAGGGTGCAACAGATCCGGAAGGGGCGCCCTTTCGGACGCCCCTCACGGTCGTTCTACCATGTTTCAGGCTGCCGGCTTACATGTCGTCGCGCAGGGCTGCGCGGAAGGCTTGCAGGATTTCGGTGCCGGGCTTGCCGCGGGCATCCAGATCGGCGGCCCACTCGTCACCGACATCGGCCATCAAGTCTTCCAGCTTGGCCATGTCCTCTGCCGGGAGGTCGACGAAGTCCACGCCCTGATCCGCGACGAAGTCCTTGTCGGCACTGGCCGCGGCATCGGTCGCTTCACAGCCGTTCTTCGTGGCCGCTTCGCCTGCTTCGGTCAGCGCCTGCTGCACGCCTTCAGGCAGGCTGTCGTATTTTTCCTGACTGATCATCCATGTCGCAACGAAGGAGCCAAAGTTGGTGCCCTGTGTGGCCGTCGCGATGTGCGGGGCAAGGTCATAGGGCTTGATCGACCCGATGGGGAAGGCGATCGCATCCACGGTGCCGCGCGACAGCGCCTCGCGGGTTTCCGGGCTGGAGATCGACACAGGCACGCCGCCCAGCTTCTGGATTCCGGCGATCTTCGGCGCACCGGTCACGCGGACCTTCCAGCCCGCGATCTCGTCCAGGCCGGTGAAGGCCTTGGCCGAGAACAGCTGATAGGGCGGCAGGACCAGCACAGCCAGGGCGCGGACGCCCTCGGGGGCCAGTTCGGCCTGGTCCAGCGCGCCGCCGGGCTTGGCGAGCTCCCAGAAGGCCAGGGTGCCCTGGCACGAGGTGGTGAAGGCCTCGGGAAGCTCCGCGACCGAGCTCAGCGGCAGCTTGTCGGCGGAATAGGAGGCGCCCACATAGGCGATGTCGGCGACGCCGGATTGCACCAGCGACAACATGTCCTTGGCCTTGCCCAGCTGTTGCGCCGGGAAGTGTTGGAAGGCCACGGCGCCGTCGGTCGCCTCTACCGTGCCGTCCATCAGCGGCTGGCCGACCCCGGTGGTCATGTAGTGGCCCACGGGCAGGCTGTCGGCCAGGCGCAGGGTCACGTCCTGGGCGGCCAGCGGCGCGGTGGTGGTGGTCAGCAGCAGGGCGGCCAGAAGGCCCCTCCGGATCGTCTTTGTCTTGGTCATTGTTCGTTTCCTCCTCAGTCGAACAGGTGACGTGGCTACTGCATCGTGGATGGCAGCCACAGTGTGATCGCCGGGAATGCGGCGAGCAGGGCGATGACGATGAGATGCGCCCAGACATGCGGGGCGACACCGCGAAACAGCTCTCCCAGCGGTCGGCCGGTGTAGCGGGCGACCACGAAGACGTTCATCCCAAGCGGCGGCGTGACCATGCCGACCTCGGCGGTCACCACGACCAGCACACCGAACCAGATCGGATCGTAGCCCAGTTGCAGCACCAGCGGCAGGACCACGGGCACGGTCAGGATCAGGATCGCGATCTGGTCCATGAAGAAGCCCAGGATCAGATAGCCCAGCAGGATCACCGCCAGGATCACCCAGCGAGAGGTCTCCAGCCCACCGACCCACATGGTGAGGTCGTTTGTCACCCGGGTCAGGGTGAAGAAGTATCCGAAGATATGCGCGCCCATGATGATGAACAGCACCATGCAGGTCGTCTGCGCCGCCGAGCGCAGGGCGCGCAGGGCATTGGCAGGGGTCAGCTGGCGTTCCCAGGCGGCGATCAGCATGGCGCAGAAAGCGCCGATGCCCGAGGCCTCGGTGGGGGTGGCGATGCCGGAATAGATCGTGCCGGTGACGGCAAAGAACAGCACCAGCACCAGCCAGACCCGCTTCAGCGAGGCGAGTTTCTGACCGAAGGAATAGGATTGGCCGGCCGGTGCCGATTCCGGGTCGCGCCAGACCAGATAGGCGATGGTCAGGATGATGGTCAGGGTGACGATGATGCCAGGGATCACGCCGCCGACCAGCAGCGCCCCGATCGGGATGTCGGCGATGATCCCGTAGAGGATCAGCGCGATCGACGGCGGAATCAGCATGGCCAGCGTGCCCGAGATGGCGACCACGCCGCAGGCCAGCTTCGGCTCGTAGCCTTCCTTCAGCATCGCCGGGATCGAGGTCGAGGCCAGGGTGGCCGCCGCGGCGGTCGAAGAGCCCGAGATGGCGCCGAACCCCGCGCCCGCCAGGGCGGTGGCCATGGCGACCCCGCCACGCAGCCGCCCGACCCAGACGGTCGCGGCGCGGAACAGGTCGTTGGCCACGCCCGAGATGATGACGAATTCCGCCATCAGCAGGAACATCGGAATGGTGATGATCTCGTAGTCATTGGCGGTCGACAGCGGCGTCGTCTTCAGGATGCCGCGCAGGATCGGCCAGCCGCCGAAGAGGTAGAGGCCGACGGCGCCGGAGACGCCCATGGCCAAGGCGACCGGCAGGCCGAAGACCAGCATGGCGACGAGAACGACAAGGGCGATGGTCACGGTCATTCTGTGGGCTCCGTCGTCGGCCGCGCGGTGACCGGCGGCGGGGGCGTTTCGACCATGTCGCGGCCGGACGCGGCCGAGGCCGTGTGAAAGAGCGCCCGGTAAAGGCAGCGCAGCACCAGCACCCCCATGCCGAGGGCCAGCACCGCATGGGCCACCCATATCTGGAAGGGCACGACGCCGGCGATGCGGTCATCGGCCATGAACGCCTCTTCCGCCTGCCAGAATTCCAGCCAGGCGATCGCCGCCAGCAGCACCGTCCCGGCGCCGAAGCCTAGGGCCTGGCCCGCGTGGCGCAGGCGGTGCGGGATCAGCGGCACGAAGACATCCAGCGCGATATGGCCGTGATTGTGCATCGTGTCCGACAGGGCGAAGAAGAAGACCGCCCCGACCAGGTAGAGGCCGATCAGGTCAAACGACCAGATCAGCGGGGCGGCGAAGACGTAGCGCAGGATCACGTCCAGCATGACGATGCACATGATCGCCGCCATCGCCAGCGCCGACAGCGTGACCAGCGCGCCTTCCAGACGCGTCAGTCCGGCGGATAGCGCGTTCAGTGGTTCTTGGTTTCCTCCCGGTGCGGCCATGGTCTCCTCTCCTCAGCCCGTCTGTCCGGCCATCGCCATGATCTTGCGCGCCGCCCGTTCATGGGGCTTGTCGATCATCTGGCCGTCGATGCGCACGACCCCGGCGGCGGGATCGGCGGCGAAGGCGTCCAGCACCTTCCTGGCCCAGGCCAACTCTGCCTCGCCCGGGGTGAAGACGGTGTTGACCGCCGCCACATGTTTTGGATGGATCACCGCCTTGGCGCCGAAGCCGTCGCGACGCGCCTCGCGCGCCTCCGTCTCGACCACCGACAGGTCATCGAGGACGGCACAGATGCTGTCGACGGGCACGACGCCCGCCGCCGCCGCGCCCGCGAGGCAAAGGTTGCGCGCCAGGCGGAAAGGCTCGTGATAGCCTTGTCTGGCGCCGTTTTCCTGCGCCCCCAGCGAGGCCGCCAGATCCTCGGCGCCCCACATCATGCCCCAGAGCCGCTCATCCGCGCCGGCATAGTCGCCGATGGTGAAGAGCGAGGCGGCGGTTTCCGTCGCGATGGCCAGGATGCGCACCGGCGCCAGGCCATGGGTGGCTTCGAAGGCGGCCAGGTAATGCGCCACCCGGTCCAGATCGGCGGGGCCTTCGCATTTCGGAAGGACGATCCCGTCGGGGCGATGCGGCATGACGGCGGACAGATCGGTCAGGGTCAACCCGGTGTCCAGCGCGTTGATCCGCACGAACAGGGCCTTGCCGTTCCGCTCGCCCGCCAGCATCTGGCCGACCGTCTGCCGCGCCTCCTCCTTGGCGGGCAGGGCGACACTGTCCTCCAGGTCGAGGATCAGCGCGTCTGCCTCACCGGCGACGGCCTTGTCGAACTTACGCCGGCTGTCGCCGGGGACGAAGAGGAAGGACCGCATCACGCCGCCTCCGGTCGCATCCGCATCAGTGCCATGCGCTTGCAGCGGGCGACCACGGTGTCGTCCTGCTTCAGGCAGATATGCTCGAACTCGACCAGGCCCTGCGTGGGGCGCGATTTCGACGGGCGCACCGACAGCACGGTGGTTTCCGACCGCAGGGTGTCGCCGTTGAACACCGGCGCGGGAAAGGTCACCTCGGAAAAGCCGAGGTTGCCGACGGTGGTCCCCAGGGTGGTGTCCTGTACCGTCATCCCCACCATGATGGCGAAGGTGAACATCGAGTTGAACAGCGGCTGGCCCCATTCCGTCGACTTGGAGAAATGCGCGTCGATATGCAGGGGCTGCGGGTTCATCGACATCAGCGAGAAGGTGATGTTGTCAGATTCCGTCACCGTGCGTGTCAGCTCGTGGCGGAAATGCTGTCCTTGGTGGAATTCTTCGAACCAGAGTCCGGCCATCTTCTTGTCCTTTAATACGACTTCGGCAGGCCCAGCACGCGCTCTGCGATATAGCACAGTGCGAGTTGGGGAGAGATCGGGGCGATCCGCGGGATCAGGCTTTCGCGCAGGTAGCGTTCGACGTGGTATTCCTTGGCATAGCCAAAGCCGCCGTGTGTCATCACCGCCTGCTGACAGGCGTTGAAACCGGCCTCGCCGGCGAGGTATTTTGCCATGTTGGCCGAGGCGCCGCAGGGCAGGCCGTTGTCGTATTCCCAGGCGGCCTTCATGGTCAGCAGCCAGGCCGCCTCGAGTTCCGACTGGCAGATCGCCAGGGGATGCTGGATCGCCTGGTTCTGCCCGATGGGCCGGTTGAAGACATTGCGTTCCTTGGCATAGCCCGTGGCCTTGCGCAGGGCGGCAAAGCCCAGGCCCACGGCCTCGGCGGCGATCAGGATCCGCTCGGGGTTCATGCCTTGCAGGATCATGCGGAAGCCCTCGCCCTCTTCGCCGATGCGGTCGGTCTCGGGGATCTCGAAATCCTCGAAGAACAGCTCGTTGGAATCCACCGCCTTGCGGCCCATCTTCTCGATCACCGACACCTTGATCCGCTCCCGGTCGAAGGGGGTGTAGAAGAGCGACAGGCCCTGCGTCGGCTTGCTGACCTCCTCCAGCGGCGTGGTGCGTGCCAGCAGCAGGATGTTGTCGGCCACCTGCGCGGTGGAGATCCAGACCTTCTGACCGTTCACCACGTAGCGGTCGCCGCGTTTCTCGGCGCGCAGCTTCAACTGGGTGGTGTTGAGCCCGGTATTGGGTTCGGTCACCCCGAAACAGGCCTTTTCCCGGCCCTCGGCCATGGGGAGGATCATCCGTGCCTTCTGGTCCTCGGTGCCGAAGATATCGACCGGCTTCAGCCCGAAGATATTGATATGCACCGCCGAGGCGCCCGACAGGCCCGCGCCGCTTTCGGCGATGGTGCGCATCATGATCGCCGCCTCGGCGACGCCCAGACCGGCGCCGCCCTGGGCCTCGGCGGTGCAGATGCCCAGCCAGCCCTCGCTGGCCAGCGCCTCGTAGAAGTCATCGGGGAAGCCGCCGTCGCGGTCCTTCCTCAGCCAGTAGTCGTCCCCGAACCTGTCGCAGATGCGCTCGATCGCGGCCTTGATCGCCTGTTGATCCTCGGTCAGCGTAAAATCCATCTCAGGCCCTCTTCGGTAGTGTCACGGCGCCCGCGTCTACAAGCGCGGCAATATCGGTGTCGCTGAACCCCATCCGGGTCAGCACCGCCTCTCCGTCCGCCCCGAGGCGGGGCGCGGGTTTCTCGGGCCGGGCCGGGGTGCGCGAAAAGCGCGTCGGCACCGCCATCTGGCGCAGGCGGCCTTCGGTCGGATGGTCGAATTCCTCGAAAAAGCCGGTCTCGCGCAGGTGCGGATCCTCCAGCGCGGATTCGAAGCTGTGCATCGGCATGGCGGGCACGTCGGCGCGGTCGAACAGCGCCAGCCACTCGTCGGTGGTGCGCGTCTTCATCAGCTCGCCCAGCTCGGCATAGACCTCGTCGATATGCTCCATCCGGGCGGCAAAGCTGACATAGCGGGGGTCGGAGGCGGGCATATCGGGACGGCCCAGCTCGCGGAAGAAGCGTTCCCAGTGGCCGTCGTTGTAGATCAGGGCGCAGACATAGCCGTCCTTGGTCTGGTAGGGGCGGCGGTCGGGCGACAGGTGGCGGCGGTAACCGCCCGCGTCCAGCGGCGGCTCGAAGGTCAGCCCCTGCATGTGGTCGGCCAGGATCATCGACAGCATGGTCTCGAACATCGGCACTTCGATCTTCTGCCCCCGGCCGGAGCGGGCGCGTTCGATGATCGCCGCCAGCACGCCGTTGACGGCCGACATGCCGACGATGCGATCGGCGATGGCGGAGGGAACATAGGCGGGGGCCTGGCCTGCGCGCTGGAAAGCGTAGGGAATGCAGGCGCCGCCCTGGATCAGGTCGTCATAGGCAGGCCGCGCGGCATAGGGCCCGGTCTGGTCGAAGCCGACCAGCGCGGCGTAGATCAGCCGCGGGTTGGCCTCGCTCAGCACCTCCCAGGTCAGCCCCAGGCGATCCATCTTGCGCGGGCGCACGTTGGTCAGCAGGACATCGCTGTCGGCCACCATGCGCAACAGCGCCGCGCGCCCCGCCTCCGTCTTCAGGTTCAGCACGATGCTGTCCTTCGAGCGGTTGGAGTTGAGGTAGATCGCCCCCATCCCCTCGTGCCGGGCGGGCCGGATTTCCCGGACGAGATCCCCTGTCGGCGCCTCGACCTTGATCACCTCGGCGCCATAATCGCCCAGGATCTGCGTCGCGTAAGGCCCCATCAGAACAGAGCTGAGGTCGAGGACACGTATCCCCTCCAGCGGTCCCATCTTGTCGTCTCCTCCCTATATTTGTACATATATATGGACAAATACATCAACATTGAGGACAACTAACGCCAAGCCGTCGTACCTTGTCAACTTCGGACTTTCATTCGCGTATCAGTTGAAGGCAGAAACATTCATGGCAGTCAGACAGATCGAAAACCTCATCGCGCTTCTGGAATATTTTGCCGAGCGGCAGGAGCCTGCGACATTGGCCGACATCGCGCGCGATTTCGGATGGCCCCGGTCGAGCGCCCATAACATCCTGATAACACTGTCATATGCCGGATATCTCTACGAGCCGAAGGCGCGTGGCGGCTACTACCCGTCCTCGCGCTGGACCCAGCTTGGCCAGGCCTTTTCCGATGGCGAACCGCTGCCCGAAGCGCTGCGCAACATCATCGTCGACCTGGGCAAGCGGACGGGGGAAACGGCCTGGATCTCGGCCCCCTCGGGGCTTTACGCGGTCTTCCTGGCGGTGGTCGAATCCCTTGCGGCGGTGCGCTACGCGGCGCAGGTCGGCAACCGGGTGCCGATCCACATCACCGCGTCGGGGCAGGCCCTGATGTCGCAGATGCCCGAGCGCGACCGGGAGATTCTGTTGCGCAAGGCTTCCTACGGCAACTGGGGCCGCAATGCCGCGCGCAGCATCGAGGAGGTGCGCCAGCAGATGGCCGAGGCCGCCGAGCGCGGCTGGTTCAAGTCCGCCTCCTACTTTTCGCCCGACCTGGGTGGGGTGGCGGTGCCGATCGTGCTGGGCAGCCGGGTCTTCTCGGTCACCGTGGCCGGGCCGATCTACCGCATGGAAGACCGCTTTGCCCCCTATGCGGAAGAGATCTACGCCGCCATCGCGCGCGAGCTGGGCGCGGATCATTGCGCCCGCACGCTGAAGGGGATCCGACTGCCCTGAAGGCCCTGCCTAGAGCGGCATCGAGGTCAGGCAGCGCACCAGTTCCAGCGAATTGCGCACGCCGAACCGGGTCATCAGCCGGTTCTTGTGGACATGCACCGTGCGCGGCGAGATCTCGAGCCGCCGGGCGATTTCCTTTGCCGTCAGTCCCTCGACCAGCAGCACGCCGACCTGCCGTTCGCGGCGCGACAGGGCGGCCACGGGGCGTTCGCGCGACAGATCGGCAAAGCTCCAGACGGCGCGGGCCAGGGGCGCGGCGGGGTCCAGCGCCTGGCCCCGCACCCGGCACCAGAACAGCGCGCCATCCTTGCGGCGCATGATCCGTTCATCGGCGTAATCGCCATGCTGACCCAGCTCGCGCGTCCAGTGCGCGCCGGTCTGGGTGAAGTCGTCCGGAGACGGATAGAGCAGCGCCAGCGAGGCGCCCTCCAGCTCGGCCACCTCGTAGCCGAAGATCGCCGCGAAGCGGGCGTTCAGCCGCAGCATCTGGCGGTTCTCGGTGTAGACCAGCCCGACGGGCGCATGGTCGAAAATGGCGCTGTCTGCGATCTGGCCGGTCATCGGTGGGTTCCGGATTAGGTAACTTTGCGGACTACCCGCGCGCCGCGGCAGGGATAGGATCCGGCGCCAAAGGGAGGATCACATGCAACCATGTATTGCTGGCTGGGGCCACACCAAATTCGGCGCGCTGAAGGATCAGGGGCTGGAGGAGCTGATACAGGCCGCCGCGCGGGAGGCGCTGGATCACGCTGGCGTGGCGCCCGGTGATGTCGACGGTGTCTGGCTGGGGCATTTCAACTCGGGGCTTGTGCCCGACGGCTTTCCCTCTTCGCTGGTGCTGGGGCTGGATGACGCGCTGCGCTTCACCCCCGCGACCCGCTGCGAGAACGCCTGCGCCTCGGGCTCTGCCGCCATCTGGTCGGCGCTGAACGCCATCCGCGCGGGCGAGGCCAGGATCGCCCTAGTGGTCGGGGCCGAGAAGATGACCGACCTCGACACCGCCGGGGTGACCAAGGCGCTGTCCGGGGCGTCCTACCAGAAGGAAGAAGCGGGGGTGTCCTTCCCGCAGATCTTCGCGCGGATCGCCGGGCAGTACTTCCAGAGCTACGGCGACCAGTCCCGGACGCTGGCCCGTATCGCGGTGAAGAACCATGCCAATGCCATGGCCAACCCCTTGGCACATATGCAGAAAGTGGTGACGCAGGACTTTTGCAACACGATCTCGGAGAAGAACCCGATGATCGCCGCGCCGCTGCGCATGACCGATTGCTCGCTGATCACCGACGGAGCCGCCGCGCTGGTGATCGTCGCGCCCGAGCTGGCCGGGTCATTCCCCCGCGCCGTCACCTTCCGTGCCGCGGCGCAGGTGAATGACGTGCTGCCCATGTCGCGCCGCGACATGACCGAGCTGACCGGCCCCCGCGTGGCGTTCGAGCGCGCCTTTGATCAGGCCGGGGTGGGCCTCGGGGATATCGGTTTCGCCGAGGTGCACGATTGCTTCACCATCGCCGAGCTGATGATCTACGAGGCCATGGGCCTGACGCCCAAGGGGCAGGGCGCCCGGGCCGTCGCCGAGGGCACGGTGATGAAGGGCGGGCGCATGCCGGTGAATCTCTCCGGCGGGCTCAAGGCCAAGGGCCACCCGGTGGGCGCCACCGGCGTGTCGATGCATGTGATGGCCGCGCGGCAGGTCACCGGCACCGCCGATGAGATGCAGGCCGAACGCGCCGATCTGGGGATGGTCTTCAACATGGGCGGCTCCGGCGTGGCGAACTACTGCTCCATCCTGGAGGCGGTGAAATGAACCCGGCGGAGTGGCTGGCGCGGATCGCGCGCGTGACCCCCGACGCCCCGGCTCTGTTTCTGGGTGACAAGCTGGTGGCCGATTACGGCGCCTTCTCCCGGGATGCGGCGGCCATCGGCGCGGGGCTTGTGGCCCGCGGCATCGGCCCGGGGGACCGGGTGGCGCTGTTCATGCCCAATTCCATCGATTACCTGCCGATCTTCTACGGCATCCTCTACGCCGGGGCGACGGCGGTGCCGGTGAACGGCAAGCTGCACGCCAGGGAGGCCGCCTGGATCGTGGCCCATTCCGACGCCCGTCTGGTCTTTGCCAAGGACCCGCAGGCCCTGCGCGCCACCGGCGACATCGCGGGCGTGCCCTGCCTGGCGCCCGGAGGGGAGGAGATGGCGGCGCTGCGCGCCACGCCGCCGCTGGCAGCGCCCGCGCCGATGCAGGTCGAGGATCCGGCCTGGCTTTTCTACACCTCCGGCACCACCGGGCGGCCCAAGGGTGCGATCCTCAGCTGCGGCAACCTGATGGCCATGTCGCTGAGCTATTTCGCCGATGTCGACGAGGTCGCGGCGGGCGATGCCGCGCTCTACGCCGCGCCGCTGTCGCACGGGGCGGGGCTGTACAATTTCGTCCATGTCCTGCGCGGCGCGCGCCACGTGGTGCCCGAGAGCGGCGGCTTCGATCCGGCAGAGATCTTCGCTTTGGCGCAGACGCTGGGCAACGTGTCGATGTTCGCCGCGCCGACCATGGTCAAGCGCATGGTGGACCATGCCCGCGCGGGTGGCGGTACGGGCGAAGGCATCAAGACCATCGTTTATGGCGGCGGGCCGATGTATCTGGCGGACATCAAGGATGCGCTGGCGGTCATGGGTCCGAAATTCGTGCAGATTTACGGCCAGGGCGAGGCGCCAATGACCATCACCGCGCTCAGCCGCGCCGACATCTCCGACCGCGATGCCCCGGGCTGGGAGAGGCGCCTGGCTTCGGTCGGGCGCGCCCATGCGGTGGCCGAGCTGCGCATCCTGGATGCCCGGGGCGCGCCGCTGCCGCCGGGCGAGGCCGGCGAGATCGCCGTGCGCGGGCCACAGGTGATGCAGGGGTATCTCGAGAATCCCGAAGCCAGTGCAAAATCGCTCCGAGATGGCTGGCTGATGACGGGCGATCTGGGTCATCTGGACAATCAGGGCTACCTGTTCCTGCATGACCGCGCGAAAGATCTGGTCATCTCGGGCGGATCCAACATCTACCCGCGCGAGGTCGAAGAGGCGCTGTTGACCCACCCCGGGGTCAGCGAGGTGTCCGTGATCGGCGTGCCCGACACGGAATGGGGCGAAATCGTTGTGGCGTTTGTCGTACCTGTCGGCGATGGCCAGCCCGAAATGACCGAGCTGGACGATACCTGCACCTCGCTGATTGCAAGGTTCAAGAAACCCAAGCGCTACATCTTTGTCCCTGAACTGCCGAAGAACAACTACGGCAAGGTTCTGAAGACCGATCTGCGCGCCCGGATGCAGAACGGATCCTAGGCGCTGCCACTGCCCTCGACCTCTTGCTGAAGCTCGAGAGCGCGACGGGCGGCGCCCCAGCCCGACAGGTGATGCGCCCTGAGCATCTCGCGCAGCAGGGCGCCTGCGCCCAACGCTCGGGATCGCGGTATGAGCCTTGATCCAGGTCAGCACTTCGCCGAGCCTTTTGTTCTCGGTGACCGCCGTGTGTGTAACGCGTTGCTCCTTATCGAAAACGGTGTAGGGCAGGGGGCACGCTTTCCATCGAACATTCAGCAGGCCGTTGGCAAATTCGTAGATATCGACGTATTTGCCGACCAGCCCGCGCGAAAGCTCGTTCTTCTCGAGAATGATTTGCCTGCGCTCGTAGGAGAACGACAGCTGCTGGCCGACATAATGCTGTTCCCGCTTGCACAGCACATCACGCAGACGATCCGGGGCAACATTCAGCGCGCGATGCAGATTGTCCGGTCGGGCAGGAACTTGGCGAATCTCTCGTTGAAGTCAGCCATGAAGGCTGGCAGGAACGCATTGGCCGCCTCGATGTTCGATATGCCGGCGAGGCGCAGTTCCTTCACAAGCCGATCCTGCAGCGTTCGATTGACCCTCTCGACCCGGCCTTTGGCCTGACTTGAGTTGGCGCACAGGATCTCGATATTGTGTTCCGCCAGCGCCCGGCCGAACTGCGTCATGCCGCGGCCAGCCCTCGCACCCTGCTTGGCGACGCGAAACACTGTGTGCTTGTCGGAATAGAACGCCACTGGGCACCCGTGCGCCTTCAGATACAGCTCCAGCGCCTCAAAGTAGCTGAATGTGCTCTCCGACTTCACAAAGCGCAGTTGCTGAAGCTTGCTCGTCGCATCATCGATGAAGACGAGCAGGGTGCAAGGATCATTCCGCTCCTCGAACCAACGGTGATCGCTGCCGTCGATCTGGACCAGTTCGCCGTATGACTCTCGCCGCAATCTCGGCTGATGGAACGTCTCCGGTGCTGCTTGCGTGACAGCCAGATCCCGGCTTCCACCATCCACTTGCGCAAGGTCTCGCGCGAAACAATCAGGCCGTGATTCGTCGCCAGCTTCTCAGCCGCCAGGGTTGGCCCGAAATCGCAATAGTGTTCTTGAACCAACCAAACCGCTAGCTCTCCGACGCCGGCGACATATCGATGGTTCGGTGGTCTTCCTCGAGCCTTGTGCCGAAGTGCTGCAGCGCCTTCGTCTCGGAACGCCTTCATCAGGCGCTGCACTTGGCGTTCACTCGGATCCAGAACACGTGCCGCCGACACGACCCTCATGCGCCGTTCCAAAACCCCTGAAAGCACCTCGATACGCTGTAACTCGCGTTCGCTCATCAAAATCAGTCCCAATCGGAAGCCTCCCATGCCGTAGAGGTGGACACTGGCACCTCAACGACAGGAGCGACATTCCTACTTTGCAGAAACAGGACATTCTAACGTTGCGCCTATATGGGGCGATTGCATAATTTATCTTATGGAACTAGGTCGTATTTTTCTTTATGATTTCTGTATCTTATAAAGTTGATCAAAGCCTGCGCAGTGCGCTGATTGGCCTGCCCTTCGTGTTGGTCCCCGTCTTCTGCTGGCTCTATCCCCTGCCCTTCTTTGCTGCGATGGACAGGACGGACGGGTTTGGCGAGCGCGGGGTCAACATCTACGTCTGAATGCGGATCGGGGAATCGCCCTGGCTTTTCGGAAAAGTGGCCGCAAGCGCCGGCCAATGCATTGGTCACCATGTGCCCATGTCAGCGTTCATCCGGAACCCGGGCGCGGAAAACAGGTCCGATCACCGGGTCCTCACGCGCGGCGGCATAGAAATTATAGACGACCTCGCGGATCATCGCCTCGTCGAGGCCCTCGGCCACCGCTTCGGGGAAGCGAGGCACGGGCTGGGTATTGCGAGCAGCCATTAGGTAACCTCTCGGATGACGTAGGTGCAGCGCCGGCCTCCGCCGACGATATGCTCCACCCGCTCGACAGAGACGCCGTCGCCCAGAACGTCCTCGAACACCGCTTTCTCGGCACGGCAGAAACCTTGGCAGAACGTCGCCGCGGCGCAGATCGGGCAGTGATTTTCTACCAGCAGAAGCTCCCCGTCCGCGCCCTCTTCAGCGGTGGCCATGTAACCCTCGGCGTTTCGCAGCTCGGCGAGCTTTCCGACGCGGTCGCCGAGGGTCATGCAGTCCGCCATCGCCTCTTCGTAGAGCGCCTGCGTCGTCGACTCGCGCGCATGGATGATCCGGTCCAGTGCATGCTCGCCCAGAACGACCGAGATGCTGCGCAGAATGTCAACGGTCAACGCGGCGTGGGTATCGGGAAACCGGGCCTGCCCTTTTTCGGTTAGGTGCCAGTGAAACGCCGGCCGTCCCCGCCCGGCGGACTTGCGTTCGTCCGACACGAGGCCGTCCTCGGCCAGCTTCACGAGTTGCTGGCGCGCGGCCTCTCCGGTCGTGCCAAGGCGCGCGCCGACCTGCGCCGATGTCAGCGCGCCATGCATCTTGAGCGCCATGAGGATGCGTTCGGCGGCGGAGCGTGGCGACCAGTTCGTTTTTTCCAAGTCATCACTTGACATATTTGCCCAAGAGTTTTCAAAGCTGTTGTTTGCATTAATAGCGTGCCGCATAACGCGGCGCAACCACATCACATGAAGGAGCCCCACATGGCCTTCGAACTGCCCGCCCTGAACTTCTCACATTCTAGCCTAGAAGACCGCGGCATGAGCACCGAGACGCTCGAATTGCACCACGACAAGCATCACCAGGCCTACGTCACGGCGCTCAACGGCTTCGTCGAGAAGAACGCCGACCTGCAGGGTAAAACGCTGGAGGAGATCGTCACCACAACCTACGGCGATGCCGATCGCGAGGGCATCTTCAACCAGGCGGGCCAGCATTGGAATCACATCCACTTCTGGAATGCGCTGTCGCCCGACGGCGGCCGCCTCCCCGGCGCGCTCGAGACCAAACTGAACGCGGATTTCGGCTCGGTCGATACGTTCAAGCAGGCGTTCAAGACCGTCGCCACCGGCCAGTTCGGCTCGGGCTGGGCATGGCTGATCCAGAAGCCGGATGGCAGCCTCGGCGTGACCAAGACGCCCAATGGGGTGAACCCGCTCGCCACCGGCGAAGGCACTGCGCTTCTCGGCCTCGATGTGTGGGAGCACAGCTACTACGTCGACTTCCGTAACCGCCGGCCGGACTACGTCGATAACTTCCTGGGCCGGCTCGCGAACTACGAGTTCGCCGCGGCCAACCTCGCCTGATGCTTTGATCCATGCGCGCGTTAGGCGCGCATGGGCCTTGTCCGAACCCGCGAGCCCGCCATGACATACATCGTCACCGAGAACTGCATCGCCTGCAAATACATGGACTGCGTCGAAGTCTGCCCCGTCGACTGCTTCTACGAGGGAGAGAACACGCTGGTGATCCACCCCGATGAGTGCATCGATTGTGGCGTGTGCGAACCCGAATGCCCCGCCGAGGCGATCCGGTCCGACACCGAGCCGGACAGCGAGCGCTGGGTCGAATTCAATCGCAAATATGCCGAGATGTGGCCTGTCATTACCGCGGCCGGCGATCCGCCTGCGAATGCCGAGGCGATGGACGGCGTGCCGAACAAGCTCCAGACGCATTTCTCGCCGGAGCCGGGGCAGAAGGGCGCGTCATGACTGCCACCGCACAGTTGGACGAAACGGCGAGCGCGTTCCGCGAGGCCATGGCGTCGCTCGCCGCGACGGCCTGCGTGGTCACGGCCGCCGTTGGAGACGAACGCGTGGGACGCACGGTGACGGCGGCGCTGTCGCTGGCCGTCGACCCGCCCTCGCTGTTGGTGTCTATCGATACCAACGCGCACCTCGCATCGCTGATCCGGGAGTGCAGCGGCTTCTCGTTCGCGATGCTGCAGGCCGGACAGCAGACAGTCGCCGAGGCCTTTGCCGGGAAGGTTCCGCGCGACCAGCGCTTCGAGCACGGCGAATGGGAGGCGTGGCCTTCCGGTCATCCCCGCCTTCGCAGCGCGACAGTGGCGATGGACTGTGCCCTCGTCGAAAATATCGTGACCGAGGATCACGTCCTCTTCGTCGGGCGGCCGCTTGCCATCGACCTCGCCGAGAACCGCGCCCCGCTGATCTGGCACGACCGTCGTTTCACAACAATCCGTCCGCTCTAAGCGAGCTGTCCAATCCTCCAGATACGAACCTGAGGACGATCCATGTCCATGATCCCCTGGCGCCACGTCTTCGCTGGCGCGCTTGCCGTATTCTTCCTGCTGGGTGGCACCTTGAACATCTTCGCCAGCCAAGAGATCCGGGCCAACTATGACCGGTGGGGCTACCCCGACTGGTTTCCCTACCTCACCGGCCTGCTGGAATGGACCGCGGCTGCTCTGATCGCGCTTCCCCGAACACGCCTGTTTGGTAGCATCCTTGCAGTCTGCGTCATGGGGGCCGCGTCCGCGACCGTTCTTCTGCACGGAGAATTCGGTCACGCCGTGCCGCCACTGGTCACACTTGCTCTTGTCGCGGCGAACGGATGGTTGACAAGAAAACGACAAATCGCGGTCGTCTGATATGAATCACCGCGAAGACTTTCCGATGGTCCAGCGTCCGCCGCAACCGGCGGGCTCTTGATTTCTGGCTGTCCAAGATACGCAGGCATCCGTGTCCAGACGCCATAACCGGCGAACGGTGCAGGCGTCCGTCGAGCGCTCGATGACCCGAATTGTCATTTGCCGAGCGAACGAGCGGCAGGTTCGGCGCAGCAGAGACGTCGAATCGGGGCAGTCACGCAACTAAGGGACGTAGCCGCCTCCCCATCAGACCATGTCCACCTGCCGCGCATTGCGCCAATTCGAGCGAGATACAGCATTTGCAAGAATGGGCTCTAAGCCGAGTTCGCCGCAGATTAGATGAACAGCTGTTTTGCGCCGCATTTCTGCCATTCAGGAACCCGCCGCATCCTCTTGAAAGCTGCCAGTCGGCCGATTCTCTGCATCGTCTTGGACATGGGTGGTGAGTGGGAAGTCCGGTTTCTGCCTGGAAAAGGTAGTAAGCTGACCTTCTGTTACGAATCATATGACCAGTAATATAGATGACCCCGCTCATACACAGCGCCCTCTCCGCTATTAGGTCCCCAGCCTGCCGCGGGCGGAAAGCCCTCTTCGAAAGCGACGGTCTTGGTTTCAAAATGAGGAGACCAGAAAGGTGCCTTACACCCAGTGTGCACCTGCGTTGAATCGACCGACACACCGATTGAGGATCGGTCGAAGGATTTTCGCAGAAACTCGGCAACCTCATCAGGACTCAAATCGACGCGCGACGATAAATGCCAGCGCTGCGGTAATGGCGGCCTGTATGGATGTTGATAACGTGGGAGAAGAGAAGTGTCTTCCATGTCGGACAATCACAGGAAAGGTATTTCCCGTGGGCACCATAGTTTATCGACCGCGCGATACGCCTGACCTGAGACCCGATCACCATGCGGGTGACGGTCAATCTCGGGGAAACGCCCCTCACCCGCCTCCGTGGACAATGACCAGCCCGAAGCGGGCCTGCGCATGCGGGAATATGACGAGCGCCTCGCCATCTCGCTGCGGGGCGGTGCCGCGATCTAGGGTAGGTTCGGGGGCGGGGGGTGGCGACGTCTTAATCGAAGCCCACGCCCATGCCGGTCACATGCTGATGGACGCTAAGAGGGTGCTCGACCGCGTTCACGGCCCCGGAATGTATCCTCTGATCATTGCGATCTGCGGTGAGGGACAGGCCATCGTAGCCGTTGCACGGCGCATGCGCTGCCGTCATCACGCCGGCGCTTGCCGCCGGCCTCGGCACGCTCGCCGACCATTGGCGCATCGGGCGTGGCGTTTCAGGCGGACGATCGAGGATCCGCAGCGAGCGAATTCATCCGTTCGATGGGTAAGCCGCGGGTAAGCCCGACTCTTTCGCGTCCTTTTCAACAGGGCTTTACTCGCGACGTCACCCGGTTGCTCGATCGCAAGAGCGCGGATCGTTTTGCTGATGGCTCAATTTAATGGACAATCAAAACGACCAATAGTTTTTATTGCGAGGCAAAAACAATCTAACGTTACATTGCCGTTCAAAAATACATCTTTCGACAACTTATAGTCTCGGCTGTGCAGAAAGTGAAATTACGGCTGAGACATTATTGCTGTTTTCTCAAAAAGCATTATCAGCTACCCGGACTGTAAGAATTTTGTCCTAGGTGGAGTGGAATCATGCGCAGTGGGATCAAATCCTCATGCCTCAGATTGGCGCAATGGCATGCACTTCTGTTCATCGCTCTTACCTTTGTTTGCGTCGCCCCTCACTCCGCCTCCGCCGCAGGAACCGGCGTGCGAGGCTGGGGTTGGAATGGAAGCTATTACGCGACCGCCAAAGAAGCCTGCTATGCCCAGTGGAAATGGGCCGGAATGGACAATGGTCGAAGCCGCTTCATTGGAGCGCTCGATCGAACAGATACCCCTTTTTACAAGAGGTGTGAGTGGACTAGATATCAGTATCTATGCGGCCAGGAAGGCGGTAGCGGCTCGTGCGGCACTGTTATTCCAGTGAGCGTCCATTATTCCTGCGCATACGGTTACGTTCGAAAATTTCCTTACGCATGCGTGAAAGAAGCAGATTATCGGCCCGAGCGCCCGGTCTGTCGCATTGCCAATGGAGGACGGCTGAACCCGGTAGTCGGAAATCCCATCATTCTGAGCACGGGAACGAAGTACCACTCGGTTACGGATTTTGCTTCGAGTGATGGAAAACTCGTCATTGCGCGAACATATCGCTCCAATCCTCTCGGCCGAAACAAAAGTGCCCGGAACCTTCCTCTCGGCCTCGCTAGGGGATGGCAGTTCAATTTCGCCATGGAGCTGCAACTCGGTACTTTCTCCGGTTCTCCATCGTCGCCGAATGCGAATGTAACGCTGATCGCGCCGGACGGCTCCGCCTACGATTTCAAGCTGAACAGTGACGGTGAATGGGTTGGCGATACGGCCTCGGGGCCTGCGTCGCCAGACTATTCAATCACACATGTCGGCTCCCTGCCCGCTGATCTTTCGCAGATCAAATCATCCAGCAGCGATTGGGCTGTTGCCGGTTCTGACGATAGGCTGTGGACGTTGAAAACGTTCGCACACGTCAACACTCCCAACCGCTATGACGTCGCCCGGCCGCTAACGGCAGAGGAAAAGGGCGGCTACACCTGGACATACGAATACGACCCCGATGATCACAGGCTCCTTACGATCACGGACAGCTACAGTCGAACTGTGAGTTTCGACTGGAGCTATTTCTATACGACGACACTGAGCGGGATTTCCGGAGCCCTGCCCTATCCGGAAGCAATTTCAGAAATAGAGCTGCCGGATGGAACGAAGGTTGCCTACGATTTCGATCCACCGCCCGCGACCTCGGCGCCTTCAACGAGCGCGATAGAGCGGCTTGTCGGTGTGGAGTGGAGAGACAGCAGCGACGCGGTGGTGAATAGCGAAACCTACCACTATGAGAACGCAGATTATCCGTTCGCGCTGACGGGGATCACCGACCACCGCAATATTCGGGTTGCTACTTACACTTATGATGGACGGGGCCGCGCGACGGCCACTGCCGGGGCGTCCGGCAGCGATGCCTATATCGTCACCTATGGCTCAAGTGGTTCGCTGGATACCCGCACCGTCACGAATCCGCTTGGCAAGGAAGCCATCTACAATTTCGCTCATTCTGGTTCGACGGCGTTTTTCACGCGATTTGCCGGCGTGGATGGTCAGGCCAGTGCGAACTGCGCGGCGTCCGACACGGATTTCACTTACGATTCGAGAAATTTCATCGCGACTGTCAGCGATGAGGAAGGTCGCGTCACAAGCTACGTCCGGGATGGACTTGGCCGACCCTTGCAGATCACGGAGGCCACCGGTACGGCCGACCAGCGCGTTACGACCGTGACCTGGCACGGCGTTTTTAACGTGCCAGTTTCCGTCGAGCGGCCAGGTCTGACAACGACCTACGACTATGACAGCACGGGTCGCCTTATCTCCAAGACGGAAACAGACACCACCACTCATACAGCCCCCTATGCGACATCGGGCCAGTCGCGCACATGGACTTATACCTATGCCGCTAACGATCAGGTTGCGACAATTGATGGCCCGCTTTCGGGAAGCGGCGATACGGTGTCCTACACCTATGGAACGGACGGCTACGCGGCGACCTTCACCAACGAAGTCGGGCATGTCTACACGATCCTATCGCGGAACGGACGAGGTCAGCCCACCGAGGTCGAGGGACCAAACGGCGTCACCAGAGAACTCGCCTACGATGCGATCGGCCGCCTGGTGTCGGATGTTCTGGATCCCGGAGGGCTCGGTGCAACGACTTCCTATGATTACGACGCTGCCGGCAACATCAGCAAAATCACACGGCCCAATGGTGCATTCTTAAGTCTCTCCTATGACGGCAATGACCGCTTAACCGAGATCGCGAACAATTCGGGAGAGACCATCTCCTATGATTACGACGCAATGGGCAATGTCACCCTGTCGGAAACCCGCAACGCCAATTCCGATCTCTATTTCACCCAGTCCAAGAGCTACGATGAACTCGGACGTCTGCTGACGATCCTGCGCGCTGGCTCAGCGCAATGGAGCTTTGGCTACGACAAGGTCGACAATTTGATATCGACGACCGACCCGAACGATAATGTCGCGGCGCGGACCTATGACAATCTCGACCGGCTTGCCGCCTTCGAGGACGAGCGCGATTCGACCACCACCTGGAATTATGGCACGACCGAGAACCCTATTTCGACGACCGATCCGCATGCAGTCACCACGACATATGTTCGCAATGGCTGGGGTGAAGCCATCCAGGAGACGAGCAACGACATCGGCACGGTCGTCTATACCCGTGACGAAAATGGTGAAATCGTCTCTCGGACAGATGCGCGCAACGTCACAACCAATCTGACCCGGGATGGATCCGGACGCGTTCTTGCGGTCGACTACCCTGGTGAGACTGGCTCCAATGTCACCTATACCTACGACACCGGGACCAACGGTATTGGTCAGCTCACCGCGGTTACCGACGCTGCCGGAACGCTCACACGCGAATATGATGCCCTTGGACGAGTTGTGCAGGAAACGCGCGTCATCGGCGCCCGAACCTATGTCACCGCCTTCCGGTGGGACGATGCCGGAAAGCTGACAGAGATAACCTATCCATCCGGTCATATCGTCAATTTCGGCCGCGATGCGAATGGTAACATCGCCAATGTCGACTTTAAAGAATCGTCGGCGGGTCCTGTTGTCGGTCTCGCCTGGTGGGTGAGTCACACCCCATTCGGCCCTCGCCGTGGCTTGTTGCACGGAAACGAGCTTGTCGATTGGCGAACCTACGATGGGGATAGGCAGCTTGCCAGGCAGACCCTGACCGACGAGACCGTGACACCGGCGAACGTTCTGCTGGATCGATCCTATGCTTACCAGCACAACCGCAATCTCACCGCGATCACCGATAATCTGGATAGCGGACAGAGCGAAATCTACTGGTATACGCCCAATGGCTTCCTGCAAAATGCTGACGGACCTTGGGGCAGCCTCATTTTCTACGTGGACGGGGCCGGCAACCGAACGCACCGCATATCCACCGTCAATGGTGTAACGACGACCATAGCCTTCGGCATACCGTTCGATTCCAACCGCCTCGACGGCGTCATCACGGATGGCACGCCAACCCGGACCATTACCTCGGACGCGGCAGGCAACATCGTCTCAGATGCCGATCTTACCGCCGGCGTTACCCGCAGCTATGATTACAACGCTCCCGGCCAGCTCGCCTCGGTCAGCACCGGCGGTTCACTGGCCGGGCAATACAGCTACGACTACCTCTCGCGCCTGACAGTGCGCACCCTACCCGCCAGTGGCACGACACTACATTACATCCACGATCTCGATGGCAACATCATCGCCGAATATGATGCATCGGGAACAGTGCTCCGCGAATATGTCTGGCTCGACGAGCGTCCTCTGGCAGTCGTCGCTGATGCGGGCAGCGCAGCGCCATCGATCTGGCATGTTCATACCGACCATCTCCAACGGCCGGTGATGATGACGGACGATACACGAGCCGTCGTTTGGCAAGCGACGTGGCTGCCATTTGGCGGAGCCCATTCGATCACCGGATCGGCCAGCCTCGACCGTCGTTTCCCGGGGCAGTGGTTTCAGCTTGAGTCAGGTCTTTTCGACAATTGGCACCGCCATTACGATCCAACCACCGGTCGCTACCTGCAGCCCGATCCGATCGGTATGCCCGATGGGCCCAATAGATGGGCGTACGCCATGAACAGCCCGTTGCAGTTCACTGATCCCAACGGTTTGTTTGCTCCTATAGCAATTGTCGGCGTATGCAGTGCCGGGGGCTGCGAGATCGGAGCAGCAGCGTTATTGGCTGCGTTTTGGTACGGGATAAATAGCCATCCCCTTCCGGTAGAAATTACCCCGCCCCGGCCGCAAGATATGACCCCGCTAGAAGAACGACAGTATGATAAATATTGTGCGGGAACGGATGATCCCTGTCAGGCGCTGAAGGCTGCAGTCAACCAAGCAATTGGTCAAGCACGCATTAAGATGAATGCGATGTTGCGCGATGAAGGTGGATTGTTTCTCAAGGCGGGCAAGCCGGGTTGGATTACCCATGCGGCCGACATGGCTGGACGATTGAATGCAATACGAGCAATGATATCGCTGGGACAGAAAATGGGCTGTGATATGAGTGAGGAAGCGAAGATGGCTGCAGACTTGGTAATTCCGGCAAGGCCGGCGAGACCGCAATGACAGATTTTTTGGCCGGAAAACATACAGTATATATCGACTTCTCCTTATTCTATGAGAATGTAGCGTTTGGATATGTATCTGGCAATATTGAATTGATAATCATACCGCAAATCGGTGATAGCTTTTCATTTAATTTTACGGGCATCGAATTGCCATCCGATGTACCAAATTCACTTTTTTTAAAGGTAACAAATAGAATAATACCACTCGTAGACGATGATATTATTTCAATATCTCTGGATGACGCCTGGCTTTCATCTGAAAAGGAAGCCAGATACACGATCGAAGCATTGGAAAAGAAGTACAATTTGTTCGGCAATATCTACGACGTAAGTTCGACGTAGTTGGCCACTGGTCGCATCTCTTAATCGGCGCGATTCGCCGTACTCGCGATATTCTTTCGCTCAAGCCATCCGCCTCGGACCTAGCCGCCGAAAGCGCTTGAAATAGCCCTGTTGACAAAGCAGGCCACGAGAATGCACTCAACGTGTCATTGGGAAGGACCGCGTCCGGCAGAGGCCGACCGGTCCTTTTCTCGTTTCGAGACCAACGTCTATTCAGCCCGCTGCGGACGGCACCCCGCTGCGTGGCGGATGCGGCCCTGTCCGGCCACGCGCCGTCCGCTCAGTCCTCCAGCAGGGCGGGCGGCGCTCTTTCTTTCCCGCGGGGTGACATCATGGCGACGCTGAGCCTGGTCATTCGCGGAGATGGCATCCCGCGCTTCGAAAAAGCTGTCGAAACGCTTGGCAGCAGGGCCAAGGCCACCCGCGCCTTTCGCCGTGGTCTCAACCGCGTCAACGCCACAGCTTTTACCCGCACGAAGCGGGCACTGGCGCCGCAGGTCGGCTTGTCTCAGGGCAAGCTTGTCCGCCTTGGCGCGATGAAGAAAGTCGGCGCGCGGGGCACGAACCTCGAAGCGAAGATCGTATCGCACGGCAATATCCCGGCAAAGGCCGGTGATGAGGTCGGCTTGCGGGTTCAGCCGCGGAACGTGCATCTGTTCGCGCAAGCCGGAGTGGCCATGGCCATCTAGGACAATGGCCTCAACCGCCGCGAACCGGCTTTGCTTCTACGCCGCCACCACTCTCAGGCTGCAAGTCCGGACGAACCTGATCGATCGCGACGCGGAAGAGACCCGTCGGCTCAATAAACAACATGGTCCGTCACCCCTCGGATCGTGCCGCCTTGGTGGCGTGCCCCCACCAGGTGATCTCGTCCAGCAAGTCATTTGCACTGGGCAGGATCGCCGGCTCAATTTCCGTCATCGGCTGCCGCTGGTGCACCACCTTCACGTACTCGCCGCCGCCGATATGTACGGCTGCCCGTACCGGGACCATCTGCAGCTCGACCGCGATGACCCGGGCGTTCTGGATCGCGAAGGCGCCCCCGACAGAGCCGTAGCCGACGAAGCCGATGGGCTTGCGGTTCCATTCCAAGTAAGCTTGGTCGAAGGCATTCTTCATGGCGCCGGTCAGCGAGCGGTTGTATTCGGCCATGGCGACGATGTAGCCATCGAAATCACCAATCTTCTTCTGCCAGGCGATGGCGCGTGGGTCTTCGCTCGGCAGGATGCGGTTGGTCATCTTTTCATTAAAGAAAGGCAGGTCGTAGTCCCGCAGATCGACCACCTCGATGTCCAGTTCTTCGCGTTCGCGCGCGATCCCTGCGATCCACTCCGCGGCGACCGGTCCAAATCGTGTATCGCGCGTGCTGCTGATAATGACGGCGATCCTGAGCTTTGCCATGGCGTATCCTTTCTGATTGCGATCAAGGGTTGAACGCTTGTGGACCCACATATATGTGTGCGCATGCATGTTCAAGCGCTTGGATTTAGGCTTCATGGTTGGTCCGGATCAACACAGTTATGAGGGATGTGTTCGAGCCTATACCGGGCTCGCGGATGCAGCCGATGCTGTGACACGGCACCTGCAAGAGGCGCTGGCCCAGGGCCCGGGTCTGAGCATCGTGGAGTTCGACGCCCTTCTGACTATCGGCAACGATCTGGCGGGGCGGATAGGCCTGTCCGAGGTATCCAGGAATGTGCGTCTCAGCCAGTCGGCGCTCAGTCGCCTTGTTGATCGGCTGGTCCGGCGGGGTCTGCTGCGCCGCGTCGCATTCGGATCGGACCGTCGCAGCGTAGGGATCGAGATCACTGCCATGGGTCGCGCGCTGCTGAATGAGGCGGTGCCGGTCCATGCGGAATGCATCCGCGCGTCCCTGCTCGACCGGCTGACGGTGGAGGAGCGGACCGCCCTGAAATCCATTCTTCTGAAGATCGCCCCGAAGTCTCAGGAGCAGGACAGATGGATACCGATCCCCGAAACGACGCAGGACTGAGGCGATCCTAGACTTGGGCAGCGGCAGTTCTCGCTGGATAGACGTGACGTGGATGACGACGAGCCTTTACCGATCACCCGTCTTGCCAGTGTTCAAGGATTGCGTCGAACCAGCGTCAGTCGCCGAGATGATAGACGGTCTCGCGATGCGGCCCGACGTGGCGCTCGCTCCGGCCTTGCGGCCAAACCCGATCGCACGAGATAGCTCGCGGCAGTTGATCGGGTAAAACTGCCGGTCTTCACGCCGGATCGGCATCAGCCCCCTCCCCGGCTTGCAGCGCCTCGCCCGACGCAATCTTTTTATAACTGTCGCGGGCGCGCGTGATGGTGAGACGGCTGACGCCATAATCGCGGGCGAGCCTTGTGATCGAGGCGCCGTCCTGAAGCTTGGCGACGACGGCCCGTTTTTGATCGGCGGTAAGACGAGGCGGACGGCCAAGGATCTTACCCTCGGACTTCGCACGGACGAGGCCGGCCTGGGTGCGCTCGATGAGAAGATCACGCTCGAACTCAGCGACGGCGTTGATGACGCCCATGGTCATGCGGCCTGCCGGGCTAGTCAGATCGACACCGCCGAGGGCCAGACAATGAACCTTGATGCCCAGCTCGTCGAGCTGGTCGACGGTCTTGCGCACATCCATGGCGTTGCGGCCCAGCCGATCGAGCTTGGTGACGACGAGGATGTCGCCCCCTTCCAGCCGGTCGACCAGTCTGGCAAAGCCCGGCCGCTCGGAGGCCGCGATCGAACCGGAGATGATCTCGGTGACGATGCGCCGTGGCTGGACCTGAAACCCGGCAGCGCGGATTTCACCGAGTTGGTTCTCGGTGGTCTGCTCGATGGTCGAGACACGGGCATAGGCAAAAATGCGAGACATGGAGCGCGGCGGACGGCAAAACTGCATCAAAAAGGTGATGAATACTATTGCGCAAGCTCGCAATACCCACAAGCTATTTTATGAGCGTTTACGGTAAATGTGCTCAAAAACGGTCGCTTCTGCGCATGGTAAGGAAAGCAGCATCAGGCAAACTGCCGTCTCGGGCCCTTGCGGCTCGCCTTGTGCCTATTATGAAATCATGAGCAATGAAAGTTTCGTAGCCATATAGAATATATTAGGTCAATGATCAATCTGTGCCATATTATTCCGCAATGGCTATTTATTGCGTTATGGGGTAATTGTGATCTGAGGTGCTTTTTCGCCTGAACCGCACCATGACTGACGCCGACCCTTCGTGAGGAGAATGGTATGAAACTCTACGAATTGCCGATGCAGGAGAATGGCCGCGTCGTATTGCCTGCAGACTTGCGTCGATCCCTGGGCCTCGCCAAAGGCGACAAGGTTCTGATCGAAGCTGATGGCGATGCGATTACATTGACCACCGCAAAACTCCGCCGCAAACGCGCCCAGCTCATCGCCAAGAAATATGCACGGCCTGGCGTAAGCGTCGTCGATCAGTTTCTTGCCGAAAAGCGTATCGAAGCCGAGCAGGAAATCGATCGAATTGAGCCTGGGGGCGAGGCTAACGGAGGTGCCAATTCATGAGCGCCTGCGTCATCGATACATCGGCTATTCTTGCTTACGCATTCGCTGAACGTGGTGCCGCGAAGGTCGAGCGCTGGATCGATGCCGGGGCGGCAGTCTCGACCCTGACAGTTCAAGAGGCCATCTCGAAGTTCTGCCAAAGCGGCATGAGCCGATCGGAAGCAGAAGAGCTTATACTTTCTCTAGGGTTGAACGCCGTCGCGCTGGATCTCGAACTTGCTTTCGCAGCCGGAGCGATGTTTGCATTCACTAAGCCGTTTGGCCTGAGCCATGGAGACCGCGCCTGTCTTGCGCTGGGACAGAAGCTAGCTGTTCCAATCGTCACCGCTGACAAAGCCTGGACGAAGGTCGCTGGCCCACTTGAGGTGAAAGTGGAACAGTTTCGCTGATCCAAGTCGCGCCTACCGATCTCCCCACCAGAAAAGGCAGGCGAACGAGCGGCCGAGGGCGCCGGCAGCGGACTGTCGGCTACTGGCGCTGAGACGGCGAAAACTGTCATCGAGCCTATTCGCTCACGATCAGCCTACTGGACAGCTTGCGGTCCCGCTCCTGCGATCAGTTTAATGACAAAGTGCGATGCCGGACCTTTCCTGGCGGTTGGTCGTAGACGGAGCCGTGACCCAAATAGGCGGCGCGATCATGGACGGGGTGAAATCTGCCGGCAGGGCGGAGGAAGTGTCCTGACCTCAACGCGTCGTACACGGTGATACGATAGTCAGCCATCGTCTACTATCCGTCATGCAAGCGTCCCAGAACTCGCCATGAATATTGGCAGCCAACAAGTCGAACTCTCACGCGACCTTGATTTTTACGTGACTTTGAGTATTTACGTAACATAAGCATTTTGCGTAGAGGCATATCCAATGGAATTTCGCTCCCCCACCGCCGCCTTTCAGCAAAACGCGAAGGCGATGACCTACCTCACGAAGAGCCTGAACAATCCCGATGCAGGCCGTGTGGTGGTTGAGCAACTCATCAGAGAACTCGGCAACGCGGTAGATCATTATCCTGACTGGCACCCGATCCTGACCGCGCCGCCCCGTAATGGCGCCGGTCACATTGGCTGCCTCTCGCAGCTGGAAACATATGAGGAGCTCGATCACACGACAGAGTTCGTACGGGGGTTCGTCACCTGCCCCTATTCGGATGGTGGGGCTGACAGGCTCGTGGCGGCAGTCAATCAGGTGCCAGGTCTTTATGCGCATCGCCTCGATCAGCCGCTTTACGCCGAAAGTGCGCAGCCCGTCGTCGTAGTCGCCAACGCAGTTGAGCTCGAGGCTGATGGCACCATCCGCAGCCGCGACGCCCTCGCTTGGTTCGCGCAGCAGATGGCGGCAGAAGCGAGCAGTGCCCAAGTGGCCGAGACGTGGTGGAATATTCGATCTAACCTACTTGGCGGCCCGCATGGCTCGCGATCCTCACTGTTCGTGAACCAGCATACCGGCAGTCACATGCGCAAGATCCTCGAGGCAATGAACGCCAGCGGGATGTTCGGGCCGGTCAAGGAGTCGTCCCTCGATATGCTGTCGCAGAAGAAGCGGGACGCGATCAGCGAGAACCTGATTCGCGCCGCCGTTTCTGAATGGGAGAATGAAAGGCGCCAGTCCTTTAAGTTCGAGATGCGCGGGGAAACCTGTCAGGCGTCTATGCGCGATACCTGGGGTGACAATCACGAGCTGTCGGTGCGGGTGCGGATTCGCGAGTTCGACCTTGACATCACCGGCTTCTACTATCCCGAGGATCGCAAGATCACGCATTCCGATCCCCGCGGGAAGCGCGAGCTGGCGGAGAAGTTCCTTTGACAAAAATCATCGAGATGGAGTTCGTGCGCCGGCTCGACGACCAACTGATCGCGCAGGGCCTGATTCTGCATCAGCGGCCGTTCCACGTCGCAATGGCCTGGATGAAAGCGGAGGGCATCGTTGGCGACATGTTCGGCAAGGCAACGTGGGATCCGCTCATGGCGATCTACCACGCGCTTTATCCGGCGGGCGATTTCTCGATGCCGGCGATGCTCAAGGGCGGTGTAGCGCTGCGCGACCAAATGTACCCGGTTAGGGTCGCCGTCGCTTCCGGCACCGTCGCGGTAAACCCGGTTGACTGCATTGAGATGCCGCGCGAAGAGTTGGAGCTCATCTTCAAGCACTATCCCGAACAAGGCTGGCGCGCATTTTACGGCGTCGCTGATCTGTGGGATTTTGCCTACGGCGTCAGTGATCTGGCGCACGGGATTGGAGATGCGCCCCCGCTTCTTGCCAATGCGCGCTCTTCGCTCGCGGCCACCGCTCGCATCCTCTCCGGTGACATCGATATCGATGCTGCGGTTCAAACTATCTGCCTGACTGCCGAACTGGCGTTGAAAGGGGCACTCGCCGCGCAGGGCTGGACCGAGCCGCAATATCGCAAACTATCGCATCACCTCGATAAGCTCGCCGAGGCGCTGATCGGCGCAGTGTCTACCGCACACGACGATCGCCTTCGCGGCGCCGTCGCGCATTTCCCCAACTATGTCGGTACCCGCTATGGGTCGCACGGTATGACCAGGACAGAGCTGATGGAGTTCGCTATGCGCGCCCAATTTGTAGCAGCCGAGGCGTTGCGCCGGGTGTCCGGTCGCGATCTCGCGTCAAAGCTGGAAACTGATCCCGGTACTTCGCCGCGGCCAACTCTTTGGTAGCGGCGAAGTAGCGCGCGGCAAGATAAGATTCGACGACCATCAATCGCTGATCTACCGACGCTGCTGATTAGACGAACAAACGCTTCCGAACTTCTGATCGTCATCAGCGCTGTTTTACCGACGAAGTAACCGTTCGCCAGCGTGGGATCAGCTACCGGTTCTTCGATCACATAGCCTGCCTGAACGAAATTCCGCTCTGGCGAGACCCCGAGCAGCGTGACGACCGAAAGGGCGGCGCACTGCCGACGCTCATTACGCCCTATCAACTGTCCGCTTGGAGCCAATGCTGCCGTTAGTCGTCGAGCGAACATGCCGTCAAAAGCAGACATTCCTGCAATTGCTGGTTTGAGAACACTTGGATAGCGCGCCATTCGGCAAAGCGAGCGCTCGCTCCTGTTGCGCCGGGAGACTTTATCCCCATTGCCGAAGCATCGGACCTGATCGTGCCAATCGGCGCCTGGATCATTCGACAGGCGTGCCGGACAACGGTCGACAGGCTGAACGATGCGACCATCAGCGTGAAAGTCAGCCCAAGGCAATTCCGCGATCCGAACCTGCTGTCCAATATCCGCACCGCCTTGGACGAGACGGGATTGCCGCCGTCGCGTCTCGAACTGGAGATCACCGAAGGTATTCTGATCGATGATGATCAACTGGCTCTTCGCTTGCTATCGACGATCCGCCAGCTGGGTATCCGCATCGCCCTCGACGATTTCGGTTCCGGCTATTCTTCGCTCAGCTATCTGACCCGCTTCTGCTTCGACACGATCAAGATCGATAGAAGCTTCGTCCAGTCCACCGACGAGAAGGCTTGGCATGTCATTCGGTCGGTCGTCAGCATGGCGGAAGCGTTAGGTGCATCTGTCGTTGCCGAGGGTGTTGAGACGGCTGAGCAAATGCACCGTCTGGCTTCGGAGGGTTGTCACGAAATTCAAGGCTTCTTCATCGCCCGACCGACTCCCGTCGACGAAATATCACCGAATTTGCCTGCCGATGCGCAGCACGCCCTCCTAGCAATCCAGAAAAAGCGAATGGTGGCCTAGGTCACCGGACAACAGCGGATCGGTGTCCTTCCGTCCAGTCTAGAGCTCTAGCCTTATCGACGACTTCCAATTTCCCGGACGTTCGCGCTTCTATTCTGTTCACGCCGCCGGAGGAGACCGGAATGTGAAGCCACTCCAATGAAAAGGTTGCTCATGCTCGGATCCCAATAAAAGCTATGGGTATCAAAGAAAAGTTTGATACCCATAGCCGATTGCGTGTATCAAACTTATGTTCGATGCACACGAACGATGCATAGGTTGCAGATGGAGCCGATATCGCACTCCCGTTCTGCCCAGGTGGCATATCAGGACTTGCTGCGCATGCATCTCGAAAAAGCGGCGTCGGAAGTTGTGGGCAGCATTGAAGAGCGTCACCGCAACGGGCGAACTTACCTCTACTACCGGTTTCGGGTCGGGACCGAGATGAAAAGTCGCTATCTCGGCGAGGATACTCCCACCTTGCGCGATCGTCTGGCACGCGCGGCTGATCTGAAGAAGAAGGCACAGGAGCGAAAGGCGCGCATGTCGCGTTTGGCGCGCGTCTTGAGGTCCGAAGGGATGATCGGAACCGACCGGGAGACAGGCTCACTGCTGCTGGCCTTCGCGCGTGCCGGCGTTTTCCGGCTGGGCGGCACGTTGATCGGAACAGCAGCCTACGCACTCTATCAGGGAGAGCTTGGTGTTCGCTTCGACTCTGAAGAACTTGCCCAAACGGGGGATATCGATTTCACGAGCTTCGAGCGGTTATCGCTAGCTTTGGGCGACCGGGTCGAGGAAGAGCCGGGGGATATTCTTCAGTCGATGAAATTCGACGCCGTACCGGGTATTTTCGACCGTCAAGTCTGGAAGTGGCGTCAAAGCGGTGGCGAGGCCATGGTGGAGTTCCTGACGCCGGCTTTCGGCGGCGAAGGCGTCAAGCCGCTTCCGGCGCTAGGCGTGAGTGCTCAGGCGTTGAACTACCTCAATTTCCTGATCGCGGAGCCCATTCACGCGCTGGCACTCTACCGGTCCGGTGTCCTTGTGCAGATTCCACGCCCCGAGCGCTTTGCGATCCACAAGCTGATCGTCGCCAGCAGGCGGCAAGACGGCCCGGAGGCGGTGAAGGCGCGCAAAGACAGGGCCCAAGCCGACTTCCTGATCCGCATTCTCGTGGAAGATCGACCAGACGATCTGGCCGAGGCCTACGAACACGCCCTCTCCCAGGGCCCCCGGTGGCGCGATCGGATTTCCTCAAGCCTTAAACGCATGCCGGCAACAAGGGAACTCCTAAGCGGGCTTTCGTGATATTGTGCGGAGGATAGTGCTTCGCGGACCGAGAGATTTACTCTGCGGAAAAGGGTGGCGTAGCTGGCAGGGAAAGAAAATTTCGGTCCACCGTCGCGACAAGCCGAGCTATTGCGTCCTATGACACACGATCGGAGATGTATAACTTCTCAGGACGACATGCGTGCCATCCGAACCCGTTTTGCTGGCCATGGTGCGGCTCGTCTGATCGCTATGAGACGCCGGCAATAGACGGCCGATTGCCACCGCGACAGCCGCCAGAATGGTCAAGGACCGCAATGCAAGACGAAAAGTCGCGCTGGACGTCTGTATTTTGCCGCTTGCGAGGTATCGGAAAATTCCTGATTATTCGAACGTCGTGGTAGAAGCCTAGTCGGGGCAGCCGGCGACGTGCGTCACCAGACGACCGAGATCACTGAATCAGGCGATACGGTAGACGTTGTCATCAATGTCCGGACGATCTGCCCCGAACACGACTTCCACTCGATTTTTCCCGCCACGTTTCGCCTTGTAAAGCGCCAGGTCCGCCTTGGCGATAACCCCATCCAATCCCTCGGTCTCCTGCAGCAGAGCAAGGCCGATGCTGGTGGTGGCCTGGATGGGAAGCCCGTCGACACTTCGGCCACGGTCATGGAAATCGGAACGGATTCGCTCGGCAATTTCGGTTGCGCTCCGAATGGTGGTGTTTGGCAACAGGGCGACGAATTCCTCCCCGCCAATGCGGGCCGCCAAGTCTCCTGACCGAAGACCGGTGGTAAGAACCTCAGCGAAAAGCCGGATCACCCTGTCGCCGACGGGATGGCCGAACCTGTCATTGACGGATTTGAAGTCATCGAGGTCGAACGCAAGCGCGGCAAGTCGGCTCCCGCTCATATGCATCTCGTCTACAAGACGCTCGCCGCCGGACCAAAGGGCGCGGCGGTTTGCCATGCCGGTAAGCGGGTCGGACCTAGCCGCTTCCCTGTGGAATTCCGTTTCACGCTCATTGATGATCAGAACGATGACAACCGCACTGCCGACGGCATAGATCGGTCCGACAAAGTGGATCAGATCGGTGCCGCTGGTCGCTCTGAACCACTCTATGCCGGGCTGAGGCACAACGCTCAACGACATGATGATCAGAGCCAGCGACAGAAGGCCGAGCATAGCCATGAGCGGAAGACGTCTGGACAAATGCGGAACTTTCGACTTCCGCAGTTCTGCAATCGCCATCACATAGAAGGCGGCGGACGCCATAATGTGAACTGCTAGTCCCGGCGCGTACGCCGCGAAGGCTGTGGCGGTCGCCAGCGCCGTTACAACGGTGATCGCGCCAACAGCGATCCATTCACGGTTGAGCGAACCCTGGCCCAGAAGCCGTGCTGCCATCCATGTCAGCGGCGCCGAAATACCAAGAAACGGATAGGCCAGCGCACTTATCCAGACCTTATCCGGCATCGCGCGAGCAACCGCGATCAGGACAACACCCGCACCCATGCTGGCATTGGCGATACCCCAGGCACAGGCCGCCTTCGCTCCCCAGCGCTTTTGAAAATAGAACAGGATCAACATGAAGCCGCTCGCCAGTGAAGCGATGCCACCCGCCAACATGATCGTTGTAGCGTCGATCACCATCGAATAAAATGCTCCATCGCGGTCGTGTTTTAAAAAGGCCCGAATACCGGAATCGCGTTAACACCCGACAAAGAAGGAAGCTCAAATACGCCGGTAGGTCTGCTACCCTGCGACTGAAGGGCCGCATCATTTATGAAGCGAAGCATGATCGCTCGTGATAATCTAATGCGGTTTGCAGGAAGCATCCCACCCTAGGAGCAACCGAGCGAACACCAGACAAGCTTCAAAGAAGCCGCTGATCGAAACGGAATGGCGAGAACGAGCCCATTCCAACGCTCCTCGATATTCCGTATCATTGGACCGTGTCACGATCGGAGCAGATCCATGCCAATTGAGACTAATCTTCCGCTGATCCTGCTGGCGGCCTTAATCGCAACCGGCAGTCCCGGCCCGGCGACGCTGGCAATCGCAGGCACGTCCATGACATCCGGTCGCTCCGCCGGCCTGCCCATCGCGTCCGGCATCACGGTCGGATCGCTCATGTGGTCGATTGCTGCGGCGCTCGGATTGGGCGCCGTCATGCTTGCGAATGCATGGGTTTTTGAAGTGATACGGTACGGCGGTTCGGCTTACCTGATGTACCTTGCCTTCAAGTCAGCCCGGTCCGCCGTTTCGCGAAAGGATGTCCCGATGAAGTCGATGACGGGACGTCCGCCCGCTCTCTTCGCGAAGGGACTCATGCTTCACGTCACCAATCCCAAGGCGATCCTGTTCTTCGGGTCGCTTTATTCTATCGGCATCCCGGCCGGTACTTCGGCCTCGCAATTGGCGATCGTCATCATCGCTGTGGGACTTCAGAGCTTTATCGTGTTCCATGGATACGCCTTGCTCTTCTCCTCGCAGGCGATGACTCGTCTTTATCTACGCCTGCGGCGGATTTTCGAGGGTGCTTTTGCGATCGGCTTCGGGTTTGCCGGCACGAAGATTCTCACGGCACGGCTCCAGCACTGAAAGCGTCAGTTTCGCGGACTGGTCATTCAGGCACGCAGCTGCGGGCTGCAGCTCTGAACCCAATTTACATTGGTGCTACCGGCAGTATGCACCTCGGCGTCAGCAGGCCTGCGCCGCGGGTACACCCTGCAATCTCCTCTTGTCCAAGACCGACCGCCTACGTGTTCTGGTAACGAATCAGATACTCTAAACCTTGCTAAGCTACGTTTGATCCAGGACGCTAGCTGAAGATCCACTTATGAGAAATTTGTCGCTATGATCTCGATTTATGCTTTGACTTGGCTGGGTGTTCTGGCCACCCAGATTTCTCCGGGTCCCAACCTCGCAGCGGTCGCCTCTGTTGGCTTGGCGCAAGGTAGACGACCAGCACTATTCGTCGTAACAGGCATTTCTTCGGGTATGCTCGTCTGGTCGATGGCGACGGCCTTCGGCCTTGGCGCACTCATCGAAGCATTCCCATTGTCTCTCCTCGTGCTGAAGTTCCTGGGGGGAGGCTATCTCCTGTTCTTGAGCATCAAAGCAGCGCGAGCGACCTTTCAGGGCAGCGCGAAGACCAGTTTCACTCCCGATGCGCGACCATTGAGCGACAAACAAGCGTGGCGACGCGGTATCCTCGTTCTGCTCACCAATCCGAAGGCTGCGCTCATGTGGGCAGCTGTCGCGTCCTTCCTGTTTGGCCAGGGGTTGAGCTCTTGGCATGTGCTCGCATTCGGTCCGATGGGTGCGCTCTCGGGGTTGGTGATTTACGGAACCTACGCATGGCTCTTCTCGACCGGTGTGGCGATGCGTGGCTACACACGGTTCGCCAGGTGGTTCGAGGGCGTCTTCGCCGCTACTTTTGGATTGATGGGCGCAAGCCTGCTCTGGGCAGGAATGCGCGAGGTTCGGCACTGACGGCCATCTGGGGAACCGGACATTCAATAACTCTGTTCGAACGGCAGTTCCGTCCGCCGTCAGGTAACCGAGGCAGGCAACGTCGGACGGCAGCTTTGAGCACTTGAGCGCCGCATTTTGATCAATGCCCGGAAGGCGCGAGTGATTCTGCTCCCCTTTTTATCAGCGTGACGATTCGACATTCTTCCAGAAAGAAAGAATGAGCCGCGTGAATTTTTACTTCTCAGCGGTACCTGATGAAGATCTCCCGGTTGCTGACGAAACTGCCTTCGCTTTGCCGTCGCTCAACGTGAACAAGGCGCTGACCACGATAATACAGCCACGAGCTACGAGCGGAGCGAGGGCAATTCTCCGTAGACCAGGAAAACGATCAGCGCCGCGTAGATCTGCGATACGTAGACGAATGGAGAGATATAGCTGGCCTCTGCCCGTCTGGCGGCCGCGACGACACGGCGTTGACCCAGCGCGGCGGCGATACCAACCAGAGCCAGCAGGGCAAATTGGTCACGGTTCGGATTAACGGCCAAGAAGGCTCACCAAAGGAAAAGGCCGGCGCACAGCCCGTCGGCCAAGAAGGTTCATTTGGTGGTGTAACCGCCGTTGACGAGAATAGTCTGGCCGGTCATCCACCACCCGCCGGAGACCATGAAGACCTCTTTGGAAATGCAAAAACTCAAATCGTCACTACTTCCGTCCTAAACCTCGGGCATGCGGTCTATGAACTTGTCCAGCGTCACCGGATATTCGCGCACCCGCACGCCGGTCGCATTGTAGACCGCATTGGCGATTGCGGCGGCAACGCCGCAAATCCCCAATTCGCCCACGCCCTTGCATTTGAGCGGGGAGGAGACGCCGTCGAGCGTATCGAGAAACACCACCTCCTGCTCGGGAATGTCCGCGTGAACGGCAACCTCATATCCGGCAAGATCGTGATTGGCGAACATGCCCCTACCGGTATCGAGCGCCATCTCCTCGGAAAGCGCTGCACCAACCGCCATGACCATGCCACCGATCACTTGGCTGCGCGCCGTAACCGGATTGAGAATACGCCCTGCATCGCACACCGCCAGCATGCGACGGACATGCGTTTCGCCAGTCGCCGCATGCACGGCCACTTCGACGAAATGCGCCCCGAAGGTCGCCATCAGATAGGCCTCGGTCTGAAAATCCCCGAAATTCATAGAGTCCTCGGCGGTGAATTGGCCATCGAGGTCAGCAAGCGCCGTGGTGGTATCGCCGGCAACCACATTGCCGTTTTCGAACTCGGCATCCTCGACGCCAAGCTCGTCGGCAATCTTTTCCCGCAAGGCGACGCAGGCGGCATAAACGCCGGCAGTCGAGCTCGTTGCGCCGAACTGCCCGCCCGAACCCGAGGACACCGGCCAAGCGCTGTTGCCGAGCTTGACCTCGATATCGTCCATGGTGAGGCCCATCGTTTCGGCGGCGGTCTCGGCCAGAATAGTATAAGAGCCCGTGCCGATATCGGTCATGTCGGTCTCGATAACGAGCTTGCCGCCCGAGAGCATGGCGCGGGCGCCCGATTTCATCGTCATATTGCCGCGATAGGCTCCCGCGACCCCATGCCCAATGAGCCATGCTCCCTCGCGCATACCTCCGGGCGTGGTGTTGCGGTCGGCCCAGCCAAACCGCTCGGCGCCCGTTTCAAGGCATTGAACGAAATGACGGCCCGAGAAGGGAATTTTCGGCTTGCTTGGGTCGACCTGGGTGTCGTTGACGATGCGGAACTCGACCGGGTCCATTTCGAGGGCTTCGGCCATCTCATCCATGGCGATCTCGAGCGCCATCAGGCCCGACGCTTCGCCCGGCGCCCGCATGTCGGACGCCTCGGGCAATTGCATTTCGACGATGTGGTGTTTTACCCGCATACTGGGTGTGGCGTAGAAATGCGGGGTCTGGGCCGTCGCGTCCTCGCCGCGCCCCCCGGGCAGCGAATGGGACGCCGCCTCGTGCCAGATGCCCGTCAGCTTGCCATTGGCATCGGCTGCGAGCCGGATGCGCTGCACGGTTTCGGACCGGTGGGTCGTGTTGTTCATGATGAAGGGGCGCGGCAGCGCCATTTTCACCGGCGCGCCAACCTCGCGCGACCCGATGGCTGCGAGCACCGCATCGGCCCTGAGCCAGAGCTTGCCGCCAAAACCACCCCCGATATAGGGGCTCTCGACCCTGATCCGCTCCGCAGCGATGCCGAAATTGGTGGCGAGCGCCTGCTTGTTCCAGTTGATCATCTGGTTGGAGGTCCAGACGGTCATATCCTCGCCGTTCGACCAGTCGACGATCGAAGCGAAGGGCTCCATCATAGCATGAGTTTCCGACGGCGTGTGATACATCTGATCGACCACCGCCGCCGCATCGCGGAAGGCCGCGTCGACATCGCCGACCATGGTACCCGGCTCTCCCGTGCCTTCCAGACGCTCGAAGGCGGCACGCAAATCGTAATCGCCATCATCCTGCTCGTACTCGGCGGTGACGAGCGCGGCGGCGGCCCGCGCCTCTTCGAACGTTTCCGCGACCACGACTGCAATAGCCTGATGATAATGCTCGACCACATCACCGCCAAACAGGCGCGCGACATTGAAATTCCAGATGTCGAGAGGGTCGATTTCGAGTGTCGTGACGACGGCACGCACGCCGGGCGCCGACCGCGCCGCCTCGGCATCGATGGATACTACACGACCTTGGGCGATGGTTGCGCCGACAGGAAAGCCGACGAGCTGTCCCTCGACGACATCGTGGCGCTCGTAGGCATAGGGCGCCGTGCCCGTGACCTTCAAAGGCCCATCGATGCGCAAATGCTTCTTGCCGACGATCTCGGCATTATCGAAAAGATTGGTTTCGGCAGGCTTGTCGAAGTCCATGATATCAGTCCTCTGCCAGCATGGCGGCGAGCGTGCGCTCAGCCAAGGTCACCTTGAAGGCGTTCTCCTCGGTCGGCTCGGCGCCTTCCAGAAGGCGCCGCATCACCGCGCGGGCGCCATTGGGCAATTCCGCATCGGCCTCCTCGGACCGCCAGGGTTTGGGTGCAACGCCACCAAGCGCCACCCGGCCCGTCCCATCCGCCTGGCGGATGAGGGCCACCGAAACCAGCGCAAACGCATAAGAGGCGCGGTCGCGCACCTTGTGGTATTTTTGCGTGCCGCCGACAGGCGCCGGAAGGGTCACCGCCGTGATCAACTCGCCTGGCAAGAGAACCGTCTCTTCCTCCGGCGTGTCGCCGGGCAAGAGATGAAATTCCTCGATGGGAATGGTCCGCATCATGCCGGTCGACGTGACGGTCTCGATCACCGCATCGAGCGCCCGCATGGCAACCGCCATGTCGGAAGGATGGGTGGCGATACACTTGTCGGATGTTCCGATGATTCCGAGCTGGCGCGAAAACGCGCCTTGGCTGAGTGCGGCGCAGCCCGCACCCGGCTCGCGTTTATTGCACGGCATCGCTGTGTCGTAAAAATAAGGGCATCGCGTGCGCTGCAACAGATTGCCGCCCGTTGAGGCCTTGTTTCGCAACTGCCCCGAGGCGCCGGCGGCGATGGCGCGGGTCAAGACGGGATAATCGCGGCGAATGCGCATATCGGCAGAAAGCGCGGTATTGGTCACCATGGTGCCGATGCGCAAGCCGCCACCCTCGGTTTCGGTAATCTCATCGAGCCCGAGACCCCCGACATCGATCAGATGCACCGGCGTTTCGATATCGAGCTTCATCAGATCGAGAAGATTGGTGCCTCCGGCAATGAATTTCGCACCCGCAATTTCCGAGGCGCGTGCTGCAGCTTTTGCGGCATCGGCAGGTTTTTCGAACGAAAAGCTTCTCATGACCGCTCCTCTGCGACCTGGGTAATGGCGGCCAGAATGTTGGAATAGGCACCGCAACGGCAGATATTGCCCGACATCCGCTCGCGGATTTCCGCGTCGGTGACGGCGATCTCGGCGGTCAAATCGTCGGTCACATGGCTCGGGATTCCAGCGTTGATTTCCTCGAGCACGGATTTGGCCGAATTGATCTGCCCCGGCGTACAATAGCCGCACTGAAACCCGTCATACTCGACAAAAGCTTCCTGCATCGGGTCCATCGCGTCCGGTGAACCTATCCCCTCGATGGTCTGCACCTCGTCGCCATCATGCATGACCGCGAGACTGAGACACGAATTGACCCGCTCGCCATTTACGGTGCAGGTGCAGGCCCCGCATTGGCCGTGATCGCACCCCTTTTTGGTGCCGGTAAGATGGAGGTGCTCGCGCAGCGCGTCGAGCAAGGTCACCCGATTGTCGAGGGTTAGTTCGCGCTCTCTACCATTGATCGTCAGAGTTACGGTCGAGGTTTCCGGACCGGCGGGCCGTGCGGCGGCCGTCGCCTCCTGTGCAACGCCCCGGCGGGCAAAGCCTACGGCAACGGCTGAGGCGGCGCTTGCGGCCAAAAGGGTCCGGCGGCGGAGTTTAAATTCGATGGGTCGGCGCATTTGGCACTCTCCTGGCCGATCGGCGATTGACTGGACGGTCTCAGTTTAACTGCTGTGAGAGGGGATGGTTCACTCCAATCTTGGATTTCTCGGTCGCAAAGCAGACCCTTCATGCACCCGATCCACGAAGGTGCAACGCCGCCGCTGGGTGGGCCTGTTGCTGGAGACCTATGAGGAACACGGCGTTCCCAACTCCTGATTGAGACCCATGCCGAAGTGGGTTGGGCGAAGTCGACGGGCTCGATGACGATGTAATTTTCGGTGATGCTGGGGATGACACTATCATCGGCGGATACGGTAACGACTACCTCGACGGCGGTGCCGGCGATGATGAGTTTTATATTTACGGTAGCGGTAGCTATGACCAGTTTGTCGGCGGCGACACAGAAGAAGACGGGTATGGAGATGTTATCTACATCGCAAATCCCCAAGGCACAGGAGCGTACTCCTTTGTCAGCGTCGGCATCACGTCGATTCACGGCATTGAGGCGATCGAGAACATTTCAAGCTACGATGCCTATATCTATGCGAAAGGCGAGGTCGACCTTTCCGACACCAAACTCATCGGCATCGAAGCGATCCGCGGATCAAGCGGCGCGGACATAATTACCGCTGGCGCTTATTACGATGACATCGCCGACACGACGGCTTCTTCAGGTGCGACGGTCGAAGCAGGCTCTGGCAACGACGAAGTTTATGGCACCAGCTACGGTGACTTCATTTATGGCGGGTCAGGTAACGATCTACTTTTCGGCAATGGCGGAAGTGACGTTATCTCTGGTAACGCAGGAGGTGACACGATCTATGGAAACGACGGAGCGGACACGCTCGATGGCGGCGCTGGCATCGACTATCTGCTCGGCGGGACAGGTAACGACTTTCTGACCGGAGGCGCAGACACCGACTATTTCTGGTTTGAAGAAGATGAAGGATCCAACATTGTCACCGACTTTGAAGATGGCACGGACTATCTCGTTGTCGGTTCGACAGTCGATGCCGTGAATGTCTCCGATTATAATGGCGACGCGCTGCTAACCTTCGACGACACCTCTATCCTTCTCAGTGGTGTCTCAACGTCGGCGGTCGATGCGAGCGACTTCCTCTGGGCGTAAGCTTGAATTAAAAAGGCGGAGCAGCTTGCTCCACCTTTGCTTTATTCGATGCCGGGAGCTCTGAGGTCACGCAATCGATCGGTCGTATAAGACTGACACCTATCTTGCGGTTGAGACGGCAACGCAGGCGGATCCGTTTATTCGACGGACAATAGTGCTGCTTAGAACTCGCTATAGGCGTCCTGCACGCTCAGCTGGCCAGTCGAACTCGACACGGAGATATCGGCGACGCTTCCTGACGCTCCAGTCGCTTGCTCGGCCTGGTGCTTTTCGTAGGTCGCAAGGTAATTGTCATAAATCTTTCGTTCGGACTTGATAACCGCTTCCAGCGTCCGTTGAAAATTCGAAAAGTTCCCTAGCTTTCGAGCTTTCGTCGCCGCATCCATGGTACTGTCATTGGATACAGCATCGCGCATTTTGTCCCAATCCTGTAGGGAAGCCTCTAATCGCTCCATCCTAGCGGCGTATTCGCTATTCATTTTGTCGCGATAATCGCCGGAAAAGAAGTCCACTTCGTCATCTTGCGACTGTTGTTCGGCTTGTCGCGCGCGCTGGGCATCCATACGCGATGCATGTTCGTCTCTCTGGTTGCTGACGGCCTGCAACATCTCGGAATTCTGACCATTCCCATCTGGTCGGGAAAAGGACGCGACCGGCGTCAGAAGCGTCAGAGCAATATTGGAGCCCATAGACGAAATCGAACTCATCTCAGCCTCTCTTTATGTCTCGTTTCAGACCGCCATTTCGAATCATCGCCATCATAGGAATATTTCCTTTAAGAAATGGCAACTCTTGGCATCATAACCGATTGAATTGACTTTCACGGCGTCCTGCATCGCTCGAACTCGTCGGGAAACCAAGAGACCTACAAATGTTTGGAAATGATCGTATCTGTCGTCAACTCCACATGCTTGCGGATGGATTCGTTACGATTGTAAATATCGATATAAATGCTGTCTGCCAGGGCGATCTGGCTAATCACGCTCGCTCCTGAGCCACTTGTGACTGGAGAATCCGATGCGACGGCGACGAGATGAAATGTTGAGTATTTCTCGACAGGGTTTTTGCGCCGACTGGTGATCCCGACTATCGGGGTCTTGGATTTCGTTGCCAGCCCGCAAATATCGACAATGTCGCGCGTGGCGCCCGAAGCGGAAAAGACGATCAGCAGATCCTTTGGTCCGAAACTGCTCGCCAGCATGGTCGCGAGATGCATGTCCATGGGGCGGTGGCAGACAATGCCCGCCCGAGAGAACTTATAGTGGAGGAAGCTCGCCCCGATACCGGAGGCCCCTAGCCCGACGACCATGATGCGGTCAGATCTTAAGATCAGGTCGGTCACAGAGGCCAGCGTCTTTGCATTGAGGAAACTGCCGGTTTCGCGGACCTTCTCGGCATATTCGTCAAACAGCGTGTGGGCTGGCTCGCCATCGCTATCCGGGCTGCCATCCCTGACCTGCGTCGACAGTTCGCGAGCGATCGCCAGCTTAAGATGTGAAAACGTCTGGTAGTTCATTTCGCGGCAGAAACGGTAAACGCTCGCGATGCTCACCTTGATATGCGTCGAAAGCTCCTCGACCGACATCTGCGTTGTTTCTTCAGGATGATCGAGAACGAAGGCGGCGATGCGCTGCATTGTCGGCGTCATGTTCGGCGCGCTGATCTTGATGTTGGGCAGCACGGGCGTGTGATTATTCAGCATGGGACATGGTCATCCTGTTTGCGGGCTCGTACCACCGCGTTGAACGGCTTCCGGCAGGCGGCCGGCCTTGGCAAGCATGCAAATTATTTGATCCCCCCCAATGTCATGCCCCGAACAAGATAGCGCTGAACGGCGATTCCGAGAATCAGCATGGGTGTCATGATAATCGTACCCGCCGCTGACATCGCCCCCCAATCGGTACCTTGAAAAGTAAGAAAGTTGGTGATGGCCACAGGCAAAGTCTGGGTGTTCTGTCCAGTCAGCACAAGAGCAAGAAGGAACTCGTTCCAGCTAAACAGAAGTACCAGAATCATCGTCGCGGTCAGACCGCCGCTGACGAGCGGCGCCATCACCTTGCGAAAACACAGCCACTCGCTGCAGCCGTCGATCAGCGCCGCTTCCCTGATTTCGCCAGGGACATCCTCAAAGAAGGTCAGTAGAAGCAGGATCGCGATGGGCAGGTTCATCACCGTGTAGACGGTAATCATGATCAGGTGGCTGTCCCGGATCCCGATATTCACGGTGAGATAGAAGACCGGCAGGGCGAAGATGATGGCCGGGGCGACGCGCAGCGAGAGGAAGAAGGTGATGATACCCTTCTTGCGCGGCAGGCCGAAGAACACCAGCGCATAGGCTGCCAGCGCCGCCATCCCCACTGAGATCACCGTCGATGTCCCGGCGATGACGATGCTGTTGAACAGCGCTCGCAGGAACTGGTCGTTTCCGAGCAGCGCCTGGTAGTTCTCAAGGGTCGGCGTGAAGATCAGCTTGGGCGGTAACGCGAAGGCGTCTTTCGGCAGCTTGATGGAAGTGGAGACCAGCCAGAGCGGTGGACCCAGGAAGAATATGAGTAGGACTGCGATGCCGCTATAAAAGAAGACCGTCCTTAGAGGCTTGGACCAACTTTCCGTCATGATTCCCTCGCGATGCGGCTGTAGAGCCACGTCATGCCGATGGAGACGATCAGCGTCATGACAAAGCTCATGGCGACTGCTTTGCCTAGATTGAAATTGTTGAAGGCCTCGATATAGGCGTACATGTTCAAGGTTTCCGTCGACAAGGCTGGCCCGCCCCGCGTCATCACGAAAATGAGGTCGAAGACCTTGAATCCGTCAATGGCGCGAATCAACCCGCCGATCACGAGGGTCGGCATCAGGATCGGCAGGGTGATCATCCGAAAGATCTGCCATTCCGATGCGCCATCAATCATTGCCGCCTCGATGGGATCGGTCGGCATGTTGTCCAGCGTCGCCATGCAAATCAGGATGAAGAACGGCGTCCACTGCCAGATTTCCGCGAACATCAGCGCGCCTAGCGCGATCGAGGGATTGCCGAGCCAGTCCATGTTCGAGATACCGATGGTCGACCCGAGCAGCCAGTTGATGATCCCGGCGTTCGGGTCGTAGAAGAGCCGCCACACCAGCCCCACGACGACGGGCGTCATGACCAGCGGTATCAGCAGCAGGGCGCGCACGAGGCGGCGACCAAAGAATTCGCGGTTGAGGTAGATTGCAATCGCCAGTCCGAGGACCAGCTGGACCGTTACAGATCCAAAGACATAGACGAAGCTGCGCCAGACCGCCGCCTGCGCACGTGTCGACGTTAAGACATCAATGAACTGCGACAGGCCGACAAAGTCATAAGGCGGGCGTTTCAGAAGCGAGACGTCGTAGACACTCAAATAGATCGAGTACCCGGTCGTATATATGGCGACCGCCGCCATCACGATGATCGAGGGCCACAGAAACGCGCGTGACTGATCGATGTGAAAGCGGCGGGACATGTCGGGACTTTCCATGAAAGCGTCAGTTCAACGCGTCATTGTTTTCTGAGTTGGCCGTAGCCAATGCGCTGGCGGCATCCTCGGTGCCGGCGATCACCTTGGAGATAGCAATGCCGGTATTGTTGATGATTTCGTTCGCCGCCGGCACATTCGGCAGATATTGCGTGTTGCCACGTGAAACCGCGGTCACCATGGCGTCGGCGAATGTGCCGTAGCGCGACTGAAAGGCCTCGGAATCCATGGCCGACTGGGATGTCACGCCCGAATGCGGCTTGATCTCGATCGCGGCCGCCTGCTGCTCCGCAGCCGTCGCCCAGCTCATGAACAGCCAGGACGCTTCCTTCGCATCGCTGTTCTCGTTGAGATAGAAACCATGGATGGCGAGCGAGGAACTGCCGCCCTTCAGATCGTCGGTCGAGACCGGGACCGGCGCGTAACCGACCTTACCGACGATATCGGATTCGGATGGATCTTCGGCAAACGCGCCGTTGACTGTCGCGTCAATTGTCATCGCCGCCTTACCCTGCTGGAACTGCAGGCGGTTCTCCTGCCAGCCGAAATTGGCCACTCCGGTCGGACCGTAATCCTTCAGGAGGTCACCGAAGAATTCGAGCGACTCGACGGCTTCGGGCGAGTCGATGGCCGACTGCCCGTCCTCATCGAACCACTGGCCGCCAAATCCCCATAGGAAGCCAGACCAGACATAGACGTTCTGTATGCCCTGCTCGCCGCGCATAGTGATGCCGGCGACTTCGCCGTCCGTGCCTTCCTGGATGGTCTTGGCTGCCTCGCGCAGCTCTTCAAAAGTCTTAGGGACCGCGATGCCGTACTCTTCGAACAGGTCCTTGCGATACATCAGGAAGGTACTTTCGCCATAGACTGGCACGCCATATTGGGCGCCTTCGTAGCTCATCGTGTCGAGGTAGGCCGGCACGAAGTCGGATCTGTCAAAAAATCTCGTTTCGCTTGCCATGAATTCGTCGAGCGGCGCGATAAAGCCGGCATTGGCATATCCGATGGCCTTGACCCAGTCGTCCATCACGACGTCGTAGCGGCCCGAGCCAGTGGAGAATTCGAGCAGCGCGCGCGACGTGAGATCGCTGTAGGGGACGGTTTCGGGCTCGACCTTGATACCGGTCTCTTCCTCGAACTGAGGCAGCATCTCAATGATGGCTTCGGTCGACGGATGCCCCTCGAGCAGAACCGTGATTGTGGTCCCTTCATAGGGCTTGTCTTGCGCGACCGCCGCTCCCGCGACCGTCGTGGTGACGATTGCTGTGCCAGCCAGTAATTTCAATAGACGATTTGAACAGGATCTCATCAGGAATTCTCCCTTACCTTCTACGAAGCGATGGCCGTTCCGGGTCTCGCAATAATAGATAATTATCAGCAAAATTTTTTCTTGTCAAAATTTTTTGTCATATGTAAAATATGCTGATGGCAACCATGGGGGCATCCGGTGAAGAAGACCAAAATTGGATTGATTGGATACGGCGAAATAGGTCGCGCTCACGCCGCTGCTCTGGCGCAGATCACCGAATCCGAGTTGACGGCGATCGCCGATCCGTCTCAGGCTGCGATCAAGGCAGCCGAGAGCAGTGGCACGAAAGCGATTGCGGACTATCGGGAGCTGCTTGCCGATCCGGAAATTGAGGCCGTGGTCATCGCAACCCCGGACCACTTGCACGGCGAACCCGCTATAGCGGCGGCAGCCGCCGGCAAGCACATCCTGCTTGAAAAACCGATCGCGCCGACGATCGAGCAAAGCCTCAAGATCCGGCAGGCGGCTGACGAGGCGGGCGTAAAGCTGATGATCGGCCACACGTTACGTTTCTTTCCAGAATATCAGTTTGCCAAGGAGCGGGCCGCCAGCGGCGATCTGGGACGGCTGGTCAGCGTGTTTGCGCGCCGCACGAACATCATTACCCAGTCCCGGCGGATCCAGGGCCGCATCTCCGTGCTTGGTTTCCTCGGCGTTCACGACTTCGACGTTCTGCGCTGGGTGGTCGGCGCCGAGCCGGTCCGCATCTTCTGCGAGAATGCCACCAGCGTCACGCACGGATACGATGTGGAGGACGAGACCTTCACGACGATCCGCTTCGACAACGGTGTGGTCGCATGTCTGCACTGCGGCTGGTTCGTGCCAGAAAACCACCCGTCAGGCTTTGACTTCAAACTCGACATCACCGGCGACAAGGGGATCGTGAATCTCGACTTTGCCAATGCGGTGACAACCCTTCACGGGACCGGCGGCACCAAGCAGCCGCTTTTGACTCCGGCACTGGTCAACGAAAACCGCGCCTTCGTGACCGCGCTCAGGCAGGATGCATCGGTCCCGGTTTCCGCCGACGACGGCATGGCCGCGGTCGCAATGGTCAACGCTGCAGAACAATCCGCCCGAACGGGAAAGCCCGTCGATCTCGATGCCGACGCCTGGAGATGACGGTCACCCCTGACCGTCACGCGCTACATGCGGATGTAAAGGACCTTGCCGTGGCGACGTGCACGCGTCGAACTCGGCCCACAAGGAGAATAAGTGAATGGCAGATGTCACGATCGACCGCGTCAACAAGGAATTCGGTGCCGTCAAGGTTCTGAAAAATATCGAGTTAGAAATTCGGGACGGGGAATTTCTTGTCCTTGTCGGCCCGTCGGGCTGCGGCAAGTCCACGCTTTTGCGGATGATAGCCGGTCTGGAGTCTGTCACCGCCGGCAACATCAGCATCGGTGGCGCCAAGGTGAACGGCGTGGCACCGAAGGATCGCGACATCGCGATGGTGTTCCAGTCCTATGCGCTCTATCCGCACATGAATGTCCGCAAGAATCTGTCCTTCGCCCTGCGCATCCGCAAGGCTTCGGAGGAGGAAATCGAAAAACGCGTCAAGCTGGCCAGCGAGATTCTTGGCCTGTCGGAACTGATGGACCGTCTTCCCAAGCAGCTTTCCGGCGGCCAACGGCAGCGCGTCGCGATGGGCCGCGCCATCGTGCGCGATCCGCAGGTCTTCCTGTTCGACGAGCCGCTCTCGAACCTCGACGCCAAGCTTCGCATTCAGATGCGCAAGGAGATCAAGGAGCTTCACCAGCGGCTGAAGACCACGTCGATCTACGTCACCCACGACCAGATCGAAGCCCTGACGATGGCCGACAGGGTCGTCGTGATGCGCGACGGCGTGATCGAACAGGCCGGTCCGCCGCTCGAACTCTATGACCGCCCGGCCAACATCTTCGTCGCCGGCTTCATCGGCGCGCCCGCGATGAACTTCATCAAGGCCCGCGTCGATCGAGGCGAAGTCGCCCCCCGCCTCCTGGTCGGCAATGAAATGCTCCTGCCCATCCCGGAAGGGGCAGATATCGGCAGGGACGACGTCACCCTCGGCATCAGGCCCGAGCACATCACCATTTCGGAAACCGAGACCGGCGCGACCGCGATCGTGAAAGTCCTCGAACCCACTGGCAACGAAACCCTGCTGGAATGCGATCTCGATGGCACCCGCATTGACGTCGTCATTCGCGAACGCACCGACATCGCTCCGGGCGCTTCGATAAATCTTGCCTTCGACCCCGCTAGATTGCACCTTTTCAGCCCGGAAAGCGGGCTGCGCCTGAACGCATGAATTCGGACCGCACATTACCCGCCAGACTGAGCGGGGCCGCGCTGGATATCGGCGGCACCAAGATCGCCGCCGTCCGCTTCGAGAACGGTGAGGTCGCGGAGCGTCTCACCGAGCCGACCAATCGCGCCATGAGCGGAACAGACCTTGTCCGCAGCTGCGAGCAACTCCTTTTGCGCCTCGATGCGGAACCGGAAGGCCCGCTTGGGGTTGCCGCCACCGGGCGCGTGACGAACTCCGGCCTCTGGTCGGCCGTCAACACCGGGACGCTGCCGAATATCGAGAACCTTCCTTTGGCGGAGATGCTGTCCGGGGCCCTCGCCCGCCCGGTCCACGTGCTTAACGACGCCGCCGCCGCGGCATGGGCCGAGGCCCGTTGGGGCGCTGCCGCTGAGGCGGCCTCGATGGTTTACGTGACCATTTCGACGGGCGTCGGTGGCGGCTTCGTCTTCGGCGGTACATTGTTGCGGTCCGAAAACGGTCTCGCCGGACATGTCGGCTTCATGAGCGCCCGCGAATCCGACCAGATCTGCGGCTGCGGTCGGTTCGGCACCGTTGAATCCGTGGCCTCGGGTTTGGCTATCGCGGAGCGGGCGAAGGCGCTCGGGCACCCGGTCACGACAAAGGAGGTCTTCGAGCAGTGGCGCGCCGGGACGCCCTGGGCAGAAGAACTGGTCCACGATTCGGCACGCACCATTGCTGATCTCGGTGCCAGCCTGCGTGCCGGTCTCGGCCTTGATTGCATGGTTCTGGGCGGCAGCGTTGGCCTGTCGGGCGGTTATCATGATCTCGTCGCAAGCTATCTTGCAAGCGAACCTTCGATGTTCCGCATAAAGACCGCCATTGCCGCATTCCGGCACGACAGCCCGCTGATTGGCGCGCTGCTTTTCGCCGAAGAGCGACCGAAAGGCGAATGCACATGAAGGTCCTCATCTGCACGGATACAAATGCCGCCATTGATCGGGCCGCGCACCTGATGACGGACCGTCTGCGCGACAAACCGAAATCGGTCTTCGGCCTCGCCACCGGCTCGACCATGGAGCCGCTGTACGACCGATGGATCGCGATCGCAGGAGATGAAGGCTTGTCGTTCGCGCGGGCGCGCACCTTCAACCTCGACGAGTATGTCGGCCTTCCGGCGAGCCACCCGCAATCCTACCACCATTACATGGAGCGGTTTTTCTTCGACCGCATCGACATCGACAGGGCGAACGCCCATCTCCCAAATGGAGCCGCCCCCGACCCGGCTGCGGAGGCCAAAGCGTACGAAGGCAGGATCGCCAATGCCGGTGGCATCGACCTCCAGCTGATCGGCATAGGCCGGAACGGGCATATCGGCTTTAACGAACCCACTTCCAGCCTGACCTCGCGGACACGGTTGAAGACGCTGACCCGCAGCACGCTGGAAGCAAACGCCGCGCATTTCCCGCCAGGCGAAACACCACCCCGCTACGTCATCACCATGGGCATCGGCACCATTCTGGAATCGCGCGCCTGCCTGCTTCTCGCGACTGGCGCGGGAAAGGCGGAAGCAGTGGAACGCATGATCGAAGGTGCAGTTAGCGCCGCCTGCCCGGCCTCCGCGCTTCAGTTCCACCCGTCGGCGACAATCGTCCTCGACCCCGAAGCGGCGTCGTGCCTCAAACTGCGCGACTATTATGAGCAGGTCCACCCGGCAGGCCGGGAGACCACCGTCGAAGGAGCACGCGGCGCATGACAATATTCCGCAGTGGCCGCCTGTTCGACGGGACCCGATTGCTGGAGCGTCACGATCTGATCGTCGATAACGCGGCTGTGACCGCCGTGCGTCCCCGCGACGCGACCGCCTCCGGTGACATCGTCGACCTAGGGGAGGACGCGCTGATCGCACCTGGTCTGGTCGACATCCAGGCAAATGGAGGGGCGGGGCTCCTGCTCAATGAGGCGCCGGACCTCGCGACCATTGAGGCAATGTGCCAGAGCCACCTGATGGCTGGAACGACCGCGCTGCTGCCGACCCTCATCACCTCCGACCCGGAGGCGACGACCAGGGCCGTGGTCTCCGCGGTGGAGGCCGCGCGCACCAGTATCCCCGGTTTCGCCGGCCTCCATCTTGAGGGGCCGCATCTCGATCCCTTGCGCAAGGGCGCCCATGATCCGGGGCTCATACGACCCATGCAGCAGGAAGATCTGGACCTCCTGCTCTGGGCCGCGCGCGAGTTGCCGTCCCTGCTCGTGACGCTTGCGCCTGAATCCGCCAACGTCCGGCAGATCGCGGCGATCGCCAAGGGCGGGGCCGTCGTAGCGCTTGGACACACAAACACGGGCTTCGATGCCGCCAATGCAGCGTTCAGGGCTGGCGCAAGCATGGTGACGCACCTGTTCAATGCCATGAGCCAGATCGGTAACCGTGAACCGGGCCTCGTCGGCGCCGCCTTGCGGCGCGACAGTGTCTATGCCGGGCTGATCGCCGATGGCATCCACGTTCATCCTGCCAACATCGCTCTGGCGGCTGGCGCTACCAGCAGGATCGCCCTCGTCACCGATGCGATGGCGTGTTTTGGCACAGATGATGAGACGTTCTCGCTCAACGGTCGTGACGTGATCCGCAAGGACGGCGCATTGCGGTTGGCGGACGGCACGCTCGCTGGCGCAGACCTCGATCTGCCGACGGCCATCCGCAACTATTCTGCGATGTCCGGGCTGGGCCTGGAAGCCGCGCTTGCCGCCGCTACGGCGACCCCGGCGCAAGCCCTCGGCCGGTTTCCCGAATTGGGAAGTCTCAGCCCCGGGGTTCCGGCGAGCTTCGTGTGTCTCGATCCCGACCTGGTGCTGTCGGGCGTTTGGTATGAAGGCCGCCCCGTCACCGCATCCGCAGCGTAGACAGGGAGCATCCGCCGCCAGCTACCAGATGGACCAGCCTCCATCCACCTTGAATTCCGCACCGGTGATGAAGGAGGCGCCCGGCGTCGCCAGAAAGTGGACCATCGGCGCAATATCCTCGGGCTGGCCCATCCGTTGCAGCGGCGTCGCCTTGGCGAGCTTCGCCTCGATATTCGCGCCGAGCGGGTTCGCCGGCACCTTGATCATGCCCGGAGTCACAGCGTTCACGGTGATGTTCCACTTGCCTATGGCGGTTGCAAGGTCTCGGGTGATCTGCAGCACCGCCCCCTTCGAGGCCGCATAAGCGAATTCGCGCGTCGGACCTCGGTGTTCGGCATCGTCCCAAGGCAGCTTGCCTTCGTAAAAGTCGTTATTGATCCCGAGCGATCCATAGACAGACGCAATATTGATAATCGCGCCACCACCGCGCTCGCGCATCGCGGGAATAGCCAGTTGGGCAAGGAAGAACCCCGCCTCGACATTGGTCTGCATCACGCGGCGCCAATCCTCGACGGTGTAGTCCAGCAAGGTCTCGGTTGCGCTCACCCCGGCATTGTTGACCAGGGCGTGTGGTGCCCCAAACCGGGTCACACATGCTTCGTAGCAAGCCTGCCGGTCTGCGGCGTCGGTGCTGTCGCCGGCATAAAACGCAACCTGTCCATTGCCCGGATTCAGCTCCGCTACCAGCGCTTCGAGTGGCTCGGCCCGCCTGCCCGTGATCATGCAGTTCCAGCCGTTTCTGGCGAATTCCCGGGTAATAGCAGCACCGATGCCCGTGCCGCCGCCAGTGATCAGGACGGTGCTACTCATGATGGTCTTACTCTTCGCGGCTGTGTTGAATTCATCCCTTGACGGAGCCCGACGCGAGACCGCTGACAAGGTAGCGTTGGCCGAAAACAGCGAACATGATCGGGATGACGACCGAGAGCATCACGCCGGCTGAAACATCACCCCAGAGGATGCCGTAGCTGGTGACGAACTGCGACACACCAACGGTGACGGTGCGCGCCTCCGAGGTGGTGACGATGATCGCGAAGATGTAGTCGTTCCAGGTGAAGAGAAAGGTGATCAAAGCTGCGGCTGCGATCGAAGGCGCCAGCAGGGGCAGGATCACGGAAGTGAGGATCCGGTAGGCCGAAGCCCCGTCGATCTTCGCCGCCTCCTCTATCTCGATCGGCACGTCGGCCACTCCGCGAGCCAGGATCACCATCGCAATCGGCAGGTTGAGGAACGTATCGACGATGATCATCGCCCAGATGGAATCGAGCAGCCCCGCTGTCGAGAGCATCACGAAAAACGGCAGCACGAAAAACATCGCCGGCAAGAGCCGCATCGCGGCCACGGCATTGAGCAGCCACTGCCCGCCGAGCTTGAGGCGGACGATGGCGTAGGCGGCAGGAACGGAGATCAGCGTGACGAGGACGACGGTTCCGAACGCGATGGCCGCGCTATTGCGGAAGAACAGCGGAAAGTCGTAACCGGCTCGGTAGAGAACGTTTTCGTAGTGCTCCAGCGTCATCGGCAAGGGTAGGCCGAGCGGCTGATTCACGATTGCCCCGTCCGTCTTGAAGCTCGTCAAAAGCGCGCCGATGAGCGGAAGGTTGACGATTATCGCGACGATGGCAACGGCCAGGGTTATCAAAAGTGGCGATATGCGGGGGCCTGTCATTGGACGTCTCCGACCTGAGTTGTAACCCGTCGAATGACAAGCGGGATCAGAGGCACGACCATCAGCAGGACCAGCATCGCTGCCGCTGAGGCGAGGCCGAAGCTGCCCTCGATGAAGGCCTTCTTGTAGATGTAGATGCTGAGCGTGCTGGTCAGCGTTCCCGGCCCGCCGCCGGTCAGCACGAAGATGACGTCGAACGTCCTGAGCGCGTCGACCGCGCGCAGGAATCCGGCAACGAAGAAGGCCGGCACCATCAGAGGAACGGTGATCTGGAACGTTGTCCGCCAGGCCGACGAGCCGTCAATCGCCGCCGCCTCGAACACGTCCTGCGGCAGGGCCTGCAGCCCCGCATAAAGGATCAGGAAGGTGAACGGCGTCCACTGCAATACCTCAAGGACGACCAGCAGGTTGACGACGAAATGCGGGGAAAAGAGATAGAGGTCGAGCCCGAAGCGGTTCAGCACCGCGGGAACGAGGCCGATATCGGCATTGAGTACAAGACGGAACATGATGCCCATCAGCGCCGGCGCCACCATGATCGGTAGGATAAGGACGGTCAGCAGCACCGTCTTGCCGGGAAACTTTCGGTTTACCAGCAGGGCAAGGAGGAAGCCGAAGACCAGCGTCGCGATCGTGGTGATCAGCGTGAATAGCGCCGTGAAGCGCACCGCGCTCCAGAATTTTGGGTCGGAGAGTGTCTGGAAGTAGTTGGACAGTCCCACGAAATCGATGGTCGTCGAAAGAATGGAGCGATCGGTGGCACTGATCCACGATCCGAGGATGAGCGGAAAAACCGCAAAGACCGCGAGGAAGATCAGGAGGGGGGCGCTCAACACCCAGCGCGCAAGCGCCCCCGTTGTGGTCGATGTCATGCAATGCCTCCCGGCGAAGACCTGATCAGCGCTCCAGCAGCGCTTCGAGGCGCGAATTGGCCTGCTCGAGAGCGGCATCGATATCCGTAACGCCGACCCAGCCGCCGCTGAGTTCTTCCGTCAGCGCGGTCATGGCCTCGAATGTGCCCGGGAAGATCGGAATCGAATAACCGTATTGCTGGACATGGGCTGCGATCGCGTCGAAGGCCGGGTTGATGTCGGTATTATCCTTGAGCACGGCTGGCTGCGAAGGAATGCCTCCGGCTTTGGCGTAGGCGTCCATCGCCTCGGGCGTGGCGAGGTAGGCCATCCAGGTCTTAGCCGCTTCCTTGTTTTGCGATTCCTTGTTCAGGGAGATCGCCAGCGTGTGGACGTGGGTGCTGTGGGGATCGCCGGGCATCGGCGCAACAGCGATCTTGTCATAGACTTCGGGAGATCGCTCGGGATCGGTAAGCTCCGCATAGGCCGCGGACCACTGCAGGGCGAAGGCGGCGCTTCCCGCCTGGAGTGCGGCATTGGTCTCGCCATATTCCCACTGCGCCGAATCCGGGGACGTGTAGCGTTCCTCGTAGATGGTCCGGAATATCTCCATCGACCGTTCGGCTTCGGGGGAGTGGAGATTTGCCGAACCGTCTTCGGCAGTCCAGCTGCCGCCAAGGCCCCAGAGCAGGTCGTCCCAAAGTGTGATGTTGAACGGCGATGTCTTCGCCTGCAGCACAGTGCCGTAGCGCGTAGGAGAATCTTCATTTTCGGCGCGCGAGAAATATGCTGCGGCGGCGAGATAGTCGTCAGTATCCCATTCTTCGGGCGCCTTGGGGTCGCGCGCTTCGCCCAGGACCTTTTCGGAGATATCGCGAAACTCTGCAATCTGCTCCTCGCTTCCGAGCAACTCCTCCATCAGGTCCGAACGATAATAGAGGAAGTGGTTCGATACATCCAACGGCAGCCCGTAGAGCGCGCCGTCGATGGTCAGGCCATCGATCGCAGTCGGAAAGTACAGCGACGTGTCGAGGCCGATATCGTCGATGGATTGAAGCCCCCTGGCGAAGAAGCCGACATTGTAAGTCGCGGTGAAATAGATATCGACATTCGACGATCCAGTGGCGATTTCGGTCGCTTCCTTGGCGAAGGTGTCGTCTCGGCTGAGCAGGACCATTTCGACATTGATCCCGTCTTCGGTGCCCTGCCCTTTATTATAAGTATCCACCACCTTCTGCATGGCGTCGCCCTCGGGTCCGGGCCACAGAACCATTCGAACATTGGTCACGTCCTGGGCGTGGGCCTGCATCGCGATGGAAAACATCGCCGCCGCCGCGCCCGACCTTAGCAGGCGCTTGCCGAATTTACCGTTCACCATGCCATAATTTCCTTCTTTAAGACCCGTTCAGCACTCGAGAATGACAAGTAATTATCATCAAGAATTTTTCTTGTCAAAATTTATTGTCATATTTATATTCAGCCTTCGGAGGCTGATGGTGAATCCACGTAGAGGTCGGATTTGACGCATCGGCGGAACCACCCATCCTCGAATAGAAGGCCCGTAATGACGCTTTTTCCCCCGACCCTCCAGCGGCTGCATCACGCACTCGTCGTTTCGGTACAGCCCATCCCAGACGGACCGATGGATCGCGACGAGATCGTCGTGGCCATGGCGCGCGCCGCGATCGAAGGCGGAGCTGCCGGACTGCGCATCGAAGGGATCGAACGTGTCAGGCAGGTCCGGACCGCGCTCCCGGGCGTGCCGATCATCGGCCTCGTCAAGCGAGACATGGAAGAAACCGCCGTGCGCATAACGCCGATACCCGAGGACGTTGACGGGCTGATCCGGGCGGGCGCCGACATCATTGCAATCGATGGCACCGATCGGCCGCGTCCTCACACGTTTTCCGCGCTTGCAGCCAGGACGGCGGAGGCTGGCCTCGTCGTCATGGCGGACATATCCACCGTGGCAGAGGCAAAATCCGCTATCGCGGCCGGGGCGGCGATCGTCGGCTCGACCCTGTCAGGCTACACGCAGGACCGGGAACCGAGCGAGCCTGACCTGCAGCTGCTCGAAAATCTGCGCGACGAGAACTGCTTCCTGATTGCCGAAGGACGATACACCAGCCCCGAACAATGTGCCGAAGCTATGGCCCATGGCGCGGACTGCGTGACCGTGGGTTCAGCCCTGACCCGCTTGGAACTTGCAACGAAGCGGTTTTCAGACGCGATCAGTTCTCGGTGTTGAGACGCCCGGGCATCACGCAGATGAGTTTCCAATTCAAGCACTTCAGGCTTCCAGAACCGGCGGTGTTCATGCTGAACGGATGCATCCATGCGCATTCGATACACAGAGGGCGATCCTGAACTCAGTTGAAAGAGGCACTGCAGCAAGCGCGAGTATTCATTGCCGATGAGTATATTAGGTCGGATCAGCGCAGAAATCGCTTTTCGTTCTGTTTAACCGCCTCCATTTTTTGCAAACGGAAGATTTCCGAGACCGGTACGATTTCGGTATCAGCGTTCTGGATTCCTCTATCTTCTACAGCTCTCTTCCATGATGGCTTCCCATGTCTGCGGAACCTGCGACAAGGCGCTTTCATTTCGTCCCGCGATAACGCAGCCCGTCGACGAGCAAGGCCACTAACAGACGAGCTTGCGCCGGATCGTCGTCACCGGCTGGTCGACATAGATTGGCGACCGCGCGCAGCAGTTCGTTGGGCGAAACATCCGCGCGAATCTCCTTCGACGCGGCCGCAGCATCGATAAGCGCCTGCAAGGCGGGTTCGAGATGCTTGTCGAAATAGGTCGGCAGCCCCTCATAGGCCGCTGCGCCCGAATATAGCGAGGAGGCAAGTCCCCGCTTGGCGACGATGAAATCGACATAGCGTTGCATCCACCGATCGAGCGCTTCGCCGGGCGCGTATTGTCCCAACAATTGAGCGGCGGCGGCGGCGCAGGCATCCACCTCGTGCCGGAACACGGCGGCGATAAGGTCCGCGCGCTGGGGAAAATGGCGATAGATCGTACCGACACCGACGCCGGCCTCTGTTGCGATCTCCCGCATCGGCGCGTCGACCCCGGACTCGGCGAACACTTTCCGAGCCGACTGCACCACCGTGTCGACGTTCCGGCGAGCATCTGCACGCAAAGGGCGCTCCGATGAGCCTTGGGCGCCGGCAATCGTGTTTTTCTTCGTCGCTGTCATCATCACTCACTTGCTATCCGGAACAATGTTCCGTATATGAAGCGGAAGGCCATTCCGTTTACGGCATATATCAATGAACGGGAGTTGGCCAGAGATGAAAGGATATCGAAAAATGGTGGACAAACGCGTCGCTCTCGTAACCGGGGCGAACAAGGGGATCGGTTTGCAGATCGCGAAGGAGCTTGCCGCCAAAGGGCTGACGGTGCTGGTCGGTGCCCGAGATCTTGCAAAGGGCGATGCCGCAGTGAGCGAAATCGATGGTAACGCGCACGCAATCCAGATCGACGTGACTGACCAGGGCTCGATCCAGGCGGCGGCCACGCGCATCCGCGAGGAGTTCGGCCGCCTCGACATCCTGATGAACAATGCCGGTATCTCGCGCGCCGATCCGACCCAGCCCTTCGAGGAAGCGGTCAAGACCAACCTTCTGACCGACGCCTCGATAGACGAGGTGCGCACCGTGTTCGAGACCAACGTATTCGGCGTCATCGCCGTCACCCAGGCGATGCTGCCGCTACTGCGCGAGGCGCCGGCGGGCCGCATCGTCGTCACCGGCAGCTCGGGCGGCTCGCTGACCCTCAATTCCAATCCGGCGAACGAGCATCGCCGCATGTACGGCAATTATTCGGTCTCCAAGGCGGCGGCGCACGCCGTCATGCTGTCCTTCGCGCTTACGCTCGAAGATACCAACATCAAGGTCAACGCGGCCTGCCCCGGCTTCACCGACACCGCCCTCAACAACCACAACGGCACGCGCAGCGTGGAGGAAGGCGCACGCGAACCGGTGCGCCTTGCGCTGATCGGCGAAGACGGTCCGACCGGCACCTTCTCCGACGAGGACGGAACCGTTCCATGGTGACGATCCAAAGCGCCATAGACGTTTTCAATCCAGAAAGGGATATCCGATGCGCGTTTTTCTGACAGGTGCGACCGGTTTCGTCGGGTCCGCCATCGTGCCCGAGCTGATCGGCGCGGGGCACGAAGTCCTCGGCCTCGCTCGTTCAGATGCGGCGGCTGAGACCTTGGCCTCAGCGGGCGCCGAGGCGCATCGCGGCGACCTGACCGACGCCGACAGCCTGCGCGAAGGGGCGCGCCTTTGCGATGCGGTGATCCATGCCGCGTTCGAACACGATTTCGCGAACATGGCGGCGGCTTGCGAGACCGACCAACGCGCCATCGACGCGATCGGCGACGAATTGGCGGGGTCGGGCAAGCGTTTTGTGGTCACTTCGGGTTTGCCGCCGCTTTTCGGTCAGGTCGCGACCGAGGACGACGTGCCGCCCGCCGATGGCGGCGGCATGCCCCGCCGCTCGGAACAGACGGCTATGGCACTGATCGAACGCGGCGTTGCCGCGATGGTCATCAGGATGTCCCAGGTCCACGATCGGGCGAAGCAGGGCTTCGCGACTTATCTGCTCGATCATGCACGCGAAAAAAGCGTTTCGGCCTATGTCGAGGATGGAGCCAGCCGTTGGCCAGCGGTCCACCGCCTCGATGCGGCGCGCCTCTATCGGTCTGTTCTTGACGAGGGTATCGCGGGTCAACGCTATCATGCCGTCTGCGAAGAAGGCGTGCCGGTGCGGGCAATTGCAGAAGCCATTGGCGACCGTTTGAGCGTTCCTGTTACTGCGCTATCGGCAGATGAGGCTGAGAGCCATTTCGGCTGGCTCGCCCGTATCGCGACGATGGACGTGCCCGCATCAAGCACGTTTACACAGGACAGCCTGGGCTGGTCGCCGTCCGATACCAATGGCTTCTTGGGCGATATTGAGGCTAGCCTTTAGCGGTGCCAACGACCCCATCGGTCATGATCTCGATCTCGGACAAAAGCAAGTGCTCAGGCATATACCTAAGTGTCCGGTCGAAAAGGGGTCGGTTCACATCGGCATTTCCTGGTGAGAAAATGGGAACTGCCCATCTGGCAGATGCGTCGCATAGGGATGTTCGAGGCGGCCATTCTATGCGCGACCTTGGGAGCTACCAGCCCAAAACTTACTAGCCGGATTCCGGCCCGCGATTATTCGGCACGCCGGGAGCTAACGTGCCGAGCATCTGCCGCCTGCGGACGCAAGTCACGATAAAGCCCGGAAGACGACGGCATCTCACTTCGAGGCTGTGGAGTTGCCGCACTCGAATGGGTCGAGGGGTTCAACAACACACGGCTTCTCGAGCCGACCGACAACAATCCCGACAGCCGAAGCCGAGCAACGCGACTAAGCCTCTCTGACGAGCAGACCATGGCGGCGTAACTCACATCAACCGGCCTCCGGCAATGCCGGGGCGGTTCAGTATCGAAACGATTCTCGCTATCGCTTTGTTAATCTTTTAGACATGATGTAAAGCCAGCAGAAATCATACATTGCTTCGTCATTTTGCTGTCACCGGAATAGAGTTGGGTGAGGCGCAGATGCCATTTGGGAGCATCGGCGTGATATAATACAATCAGGAAACAAGCCGCTGCTGGGGGGATACCGAAGTTGGCAAATGTCACGACCGCGGAATATGTCGAATCGCTGCAGACAATTGTCGAAAGCGTTCTACTGAAACTCGATTTCGACTATTATGCGGTGTGTTCGATCAATGCCAACGATTTCGGGCTGTGTAATTCCCTGCCAATTGCTCATACGACCAACTATCCGAATGAATGGCTAAAACACTATATATCAAATCAATTGCATAATTTCGATCCCGTGATGTATTTCGGGCGAATGGTCTCCTATCCAGTGTCCTGGGAAAAGCTCGAACTGGCCTCCGGTTTCAGCAAGGACCATCGCTCGGTTCTCAATTGCGCCAGAGATTTCGGATTGCGTTCCGGCATCTGCATGAGCATCCACAATCTCGATGGCAGTTTGATGATCGTTTCACTGGCGTCATCCGGCGAGCGAACGCTGAACAATATGGTCATCAAGGAGGCGGCCAATTCTGTACAGGCGCTTTCCACGATCGGCCCCTCCCCCGCTGCCATCGAGAGCGGATGTTTCGACCTCACGCAGCGAGAGGTCGAGTGCCTCAGCTGGTGCGCTCTCGGCAAGACGTCCAACGACATCTCGGCGATCCTCGAAATCAGCAGCAATACCGTCGATTTTCATCTGAAAAGCGCCATGCGAAAGCTTTCCGCCAGTAGCCGGACCTTCGCCATCGTCAAGGCCATGCGCAACGGGATCATTCCGCTGTAAGGCCCCCTCCTCAGACGAAGGTCTTGCGGCCATTACGCCGTTCGCGCCGGGGTATCGTATTGCCGCATCTCCGGCAGCAGCAATTCGGGATCGGCAGCTCTGTCAGCTTTGATGGACACCTTGCCGAGACAAGTCAGAACACCGTCGATCTTACGACTGTCGCCGATATATTCGACGCAATAGCCGTTCGGGCGGATCAGGCGCTCGAAGATGAATTTCGGCATCACCATCATATAACTCTCAATGCCGTGATCCTGGCCGAAAGTGTAGATTTCACGGAACAGCACCCGGATGGCTTCCTGCCGCTGGGCATGGGTCAGGTGAGCGGAACACCCGAACCGACTGGCCTCCCACACCTTCATGCTGTGCGGGCAACCATCGTAAGGCCAGTCCGGCCACAGCTCCTCGATCATGTACCGGACGGTGGTCGGCAGAAGCCGTGACACCGCACAGACCCGGTCGTCGTCATCGATGGTCAGCACGTAATGCGCGGCGGGCGTGTCGAAACAGTCGAATTCCAGTTCATCCGTGCATGGCAGTTCCCAGCCGAGACGGTCGACGAATATCTCGCGGCGCAGGCGCAGATGATCCAACCAGTATCCGTGATTGCGCCCCAGATTGTAGGCGTCGATGATGAGCGTTCGCATTTCGGGGTCCTTTTCTGCATGGGCATTTGCAGATCGAATTGAGCGGTCGCGGCGCATTCCCTTGGGTAATTCGCGCGCGTAACCGACCCTCAACATTGGTCCCCACCATCAGCAACTGCCGAAATTGGTTATTGACCGCCTCTGGCGAGGCACTCCCCGGGGAAAATCGCCTAGAGGAAAGAATTTCCTATTTCTAATCATCAACTTGCAGGAAACCTACCGATTTCGGCAGTAGGAGCGAGCCGAGTTTTCCATAGTCTCCGCGCCGAGTTTGACGCCGCGAATTCGCATCGGTTTCACGCTGCGAATTGCGGGAGTTCAGGGGTGGGATGACGCGATGGCAACCGGTCGTCGATATGATTGGGTGGACTATGCCCGGCTCGCATCCGGCGCGCTGTGTCTCGCTGCCGGTATCGCCAAGGCCTTTCCGCGAATCGAGGACGTCGCCGAGACGCTCCGCCAGATGGCGGAGGCGAATGAAGGCACCGCTCTCGCGCCGCTCAGCAATCTCATCGCCGACAATCTGACGGCGGCGGTCTGGCTCGTCGCAATCGCTCTGGCCGCCTCCGGTCTCGCCTTCCTTTTCAACCGGTTCGTGGTGCCGGCGGCGCTTGGCCAACTGGTCATGTTTTCCCTCTTCATGACGCTACTGTTCCGGTTCCAGCCGGCCATCATCGCCATCGACCTGCCCTTCATCGCGGTCGATCTGCTCGTGCTGCAACGCGCCTTCCAACGCCGCCACGGTTTGGGGAGTGCACAAAAATGCTAGCCGATCCAGATTCGATCCGCATCGAAGACCCATGCCAAAATGCTGGGGACCGGCCTCGCATCATCGTGGTCGGCGCGGGTCTTGCCGGCCTCAGCGCAGCGCTCGACCTGCACGATCGCGGCGCAAGGATCGATATTCTCGAAGCATCGGACGAACCCGGCGGGAACGCCTGGTACGAGACGTGGCGCGATATCAGGCAGCCGACAGCCGGATCCTGTTTCCGCTCGCCGCTGCCCGGCGGCCATGTCGAGCGTTTGCTCGAACGGTTCAATCTGGCAACGGATTGGCGCTCGACCGGCTCCGCCATGCAGGTCTTGTTCCGGACCGGCGCCCTTCTGGGCAATCTGCACGAAGTGAGCGCGGCTTTTCTGCGTCATCCGTCATGGCTGCTGAAGCCGAAGGTCTGGGGCCTGACCGGCGGATTGCTGACGGCAGCGCTGACCGGCCGCCCTCTCGTCCCCGCTGCAAAGGCGCTGGGCGAGCCGATTTTCACCGAGCTCTATCGCTTTCTCGACCGTCTCGGTCCCAATAAGGATCGCTTCCCGGCTGTGCCATGGACGCCCGATTGCGGCATTGCCCGCGCCGAGATGGAAGCGCTCGATCGGATGACCATCGGCCAGTTCCTCTTCGAGCCATCCACCACCCGGCAACTGCCGGAAGACCTCCGCCCGCCGCGCCGTCTCGGTCGTCTCGTCAGGCTTGCAGTGACCACGACACTGGAGGTCGAGGGACTGCTGCTCGACAACTGTTCAGCCTATGTGGGTCTGCATTTTCTGGTCGGCTATCTTCACGGCGATCTGGTCGCACTGCCCGGCGGCAACGGCGCGGTGTCAAAAGCGCTCGTCGACCATCTTGAGAGCCAGCCGGACGTCACCCTCTCGACCGAAGCGCGTGTCAGAGGCATCCGCGCGACGGACCGTGGCTACCGTGTGGCGTTCCAGAGCGGCAACCGGACCCGAACCCTGAATTGTGACGGCGTCATCGTGGCGACACCCAAGGAAGCGGCGCTGGCCTTCCTTCCCGACCTGCCCACCGCCCAGCGCGAAGCGATGGCCGAAATAGAATATTCTGACTACGCCATTGCAAATGCGCGGCTTAAGCGGCCCGTCTGGACCGAAAATTTCGGCGGCTACTTCATCGGCGACAAACCCGGCAAGCGGGCCAAAACGGGCTTTTGCCGCGCTGGCGGCGTGGTCAATGCGGGCTGGCGCGCCCTGCCCGGCACCAAAGAAGCCGGCGGGCTATCCTGCCTGAAGCCCGTTCCCCAGCGCGCCGATCAAGGCAAGCTGACAAATACGGACGAAACGACCCTGCGCGCCGAGGCGGAAGCGGAAATACGCCGAACGCTGATGGCCATCGGCGCCGATCCGTCTGTGCTGGATGACGTACGGCTTCATCTGTGGCCGCACGGTCTCGTTTCGCCGCGACCAGGCCAGATTGCGGATGATCTCTTCGTCCGCGCAAGCGCGCCGTTTGGAGCAATCGCCTTCGCCAATCAGGACAGTATCGGCGTCGGTTGCCTGGAAGCGGCGATCGAAAGCGGCCATCGCGCCGCCGCCCAACTCACGCAGGCCATTCCGGTGGCCACGTCGAACCTCACCCGCCAAGCAGGCTGAAGCCTCAAGGAGAAGACGAATGTTCGTTACGAAACTCGATGGCAATGCCCAGGGCGGACGCGAAATTCTGGGCGGCAAGGCGATGTCGCTCAACCAGATGGTGGCCGAGGGTATGCCCGTCCCGGAAGCGTTCTGCATCACGACCGAGGCCTTCGCGCACTTTCTTGAGAAGAACGGGCTGGACAAACCCGGCCTCGATAATCTTGCCAATGCGATTGCCGGAGGCGTCATGCCGGCGGATCTGGAACAGCAATTGCGCGCGATCTGCGACGAACTGGGCGATGCGCCGGTCGCGGTCCGTTCTTCCGCCGCAGCAGAGGATTCCGACCAGAGTTCCTATGCTGGCCAGTTTCTGACCCGTCTGAACCTGCGCGGGACCGAGGCGATCATCGCCGCCGTCAGGGAATGCTGGGCCTCGCTCTTTGCCAATCACGCGCTCAGCTACGCAACGCAGCGAGAGGAAAGCTGCGCGAAGCCGGCCATCGCGGTGGCGGTGCAGCGCATGGTCGATGCCGACGTGGCGGGCGTTCTTTTCACCATCGATCCGATGGGCGAAAACGATGAGTGCATGCGCATCGAAGCGGCATGGGGCGTCGGCGAAGGGCTGGTGTCCAGCCAGGTCAGCACCGACAGCTTCATCGTCCGCCGCGACGATCTGAGCCTTGCGTCCAAGGTGATCCGGGGCAAGGCGATGTCCACACTGTGCCAGCCCGATGGCGGTATCGCACTGGTGGAAACCGATGAAGACAAGATCGATGCGCCCACACTGACCGCCGCGCAGGTCCACGAACTGGCTGAAATGGCAAAGCGCTTGTCGGCCAGCGAGTCCTATCAGGGTCAGGAACTGGATATCGAGTGGGCGATGCATCGCGGCGAGATGTGGATTCTGCAAGCCCGCCCAATCACCACCGCCAGAGCGGAGACGGTTAAGGTCTATGCCGATACCGAAGAGACCGATCCGGTGCGGCGCGACAACGCGCTCTTCTCGCGGATGGATACCGGCGAGATCGTCACCGGTCTGATGTCGCCGCTGGGCCTCTCCTTCTGCCGGTTCTACCAGAACGAAATTCACGGTCCCGCGGTCAAGACGATGGGCCTGCGCAAGATGATGGCGCCGCACACTTTCATGGGCTATGTGCGCGGCCACGTCTATCTCAACATCTCGGCCTCGGCGCATATGCTCACGCAGTGTCCGCCGACGCGCGATCCGCTCAAATTCACAACGCGTTATGCGACCGACGAGGTCGACCTCGACACCTATCGCAATCCTTACGGCACGCCGCCCAAGGGGATCGATTACGGGTTGAGCGCGACCTACTGGACCGGTCGTCAGGTCTATAATCTGACGACGGCCGAGCGGACAGCCAAAAAGATGGAACAACAGCGCCGTCGCCGCACCGAGCACGCACTCGGGCTGGACCTTTCGTCCATGACCCGCGAGGAGCTGAACAGCGAACTGGAGCGGATCGACACCGCCTTCCGCGATGCCTGCGCCGCTTATATGCCATTCTTCCTGCAGAGCTTCGCGCTTTACGACGCGCTGGCCGAAAAATGCGAGACGCTTTTCGAAGGCAAGGGCAACGGCCTGCAGAACCGCATCAAGGCATCGCTCAACAATCTGCGGACAATCGAGGTCACGCGCGGAATATTGAACCTGGCTGAGACGGTTCGCCAGAAGCCTGCGCTGGCGAGAATAATAAAAGCGACCCCGACCCACGAAATCGTCGAGACACTGCAACAGAGCGAGGACGGTCGCGCTTTCCTCGATACCGACTTCGCCGCTTTCCTGAAGGAATTCGGCGCGCGCGGTCGTCAGGAATTCGAACTGACGATTCCCCGCTGGGCCGATGACCCGCGCTACATCTTCGACGTGATCCGGCTCTATCTGGTGAACGAGGTCGAGTTGGAAAAGAAGATGGCCGACAGCGAGGCGGAACGCGGCAGCGAAACCGAACGCCTGCTCGCAAGCCTTCCATCCAAGGAACGGTTCGGGCTGAAATTCATCATTCGGTCCTACGCCAAAATGGCCGATCTGCGAGAACGCGTCCGCCCCGCCTTTATCGCCGAGACATGGTTCTACCGCCGCATCATCATGGAAATGCTGGAACGGCTGGAACGCCGCGGCGTGCTGAAAGTCTCCGACTTCCCCTACATCGATTTCAACCGTTTCCGCGACTACATGGCGGGCCGCATGGATGAGCAGGAAGCGTTCAGTCGCGAACTGATCTTCAAAAACCGCCGCGAGAACCTCATCAATCTGCGTAGCGAAGAGCCGCCGATGAGCCTTATCGGAGGTTATGTGCCGAAACCCGCCTCGGCCGTGCCCGCCATGGACAATGACGGTCAGGTTCAGGGCCTCGGCGCAAGCCCCGGCATCGTGGTCGGTCCCGCACGCGTCATCACCGACCTGCCCAAGCAGGCGATGAAGTTTCGGAAGGGCGAAATCCTTGTCGCCCGCTTTACCGATGCCTCCTGGACGCCGCTCTTCACACTGGCTGCGGGCGTGGTGACCGACATCGGCTCCGCCCTGTCCCACAGCTCGATTGTGGCGCGCGAATTCGGCATCCCGGCGGTGGTGAACACACGCATCGCGACGGCCCGCATCCGCACCGGCGACATCGTCACAATCGATGGCGACAGCGGAACCGTCAGCTTCGAATCCTGCCAGGGAACCGAAGCGCCCGCCGCCATGCCTGAAGAGGCCGAACCCGCCGCCGCCACGGCCTGAAACGCTTTCCTGCCTGTCTGGAGCCCGGAATATGGATGTCTGCGTCAGCATTATCGTCGTTACGCGCAACGCCGACTTTTTTCAGGCGGGCGCGTCGGTGATTTGCGATTTGCAGAATGCCCTGTTCGACGAAGTCACCATCGATAGCGACTGGGACGTGCCGCTGCCTGCCATGCCGCCGCCCGGTCCGCACTATCTGAAGGCCCGCGACCGGGCGATGCGCTTTATCAAGGGCGGAGAGGACCGGATTTCGCTGCACGTCGTGCAGGCTCCGAGCCTTCCTAACGCGGTCGACAGGCTAGCTTCGGTGCAACGGAACCGTGACGTCCACCATGTCGGCATGGCCTATGTCGACTATTCCGGCCCCTATCATGCGGAACGGTCGATTGCCGAGATCGACCGGGACTTGCGTGATTTTTACGCCGCGCTGCGCGAACGCCACGTGACCGCATTCGAAACCCCGTCATCGACTGCCGTTTTCCAGCCGCAGCAACCCCTGCCCTATCAGGTCCACCCGATGAATTTCATCCGGTGCGTGCTGCCAAGCGATCCCGACATACTGCGCGCGCAGCTTCTCTGTCTGTGGATGGATTTCTACGAGCTGAGCCTGGTCAACCGCCGCATCCGCGCCGGCGACAGGGCAAAGCCGACAAGCGCGCTGGCCGATCTGATCGGCAACTTCCTCGATGAACGGACGGACCGGCGCTGGACGCTGCAATATTACACCGGCTCGCTTGTCTCCAGCCTGATCTCGGCTTTCGAGACACTCGCGGAAGAGCGCGGCGTTCCTGTTCTGCGAGGGCCGAGTGAGCATTCTCTGGCCTGCGGCGCGATGGCCAACTGGCAGCTCTACGAGATGCCCTCCGTCACCATCATCACATCGGGCATGATCGATGAGTTTCGCGGCACATTGGCCAATTTGTGCGAAGCGCGCGCCCGCGGCTTCGTGATCTGCGCAGAGCAGAAGCCGGCGCAGTGGTACGCCTTTCAGTCGACCATCACGCCGGAGAACGACAGCCGAGAAATGTTGCGCGCCC
>NZ_RCWN01000003.1 GCF_003668555.1 Notoacmeibacter ruber
GGCTGAGTTAGCGTGAACGATAAGCAGCAAACCAATGTGTTCGTCCTTTCAACGGGTCGATGCGGCTCCATGACGTTCTCGCGCGCATGTAAGCATATCGAGAATTATACGTCCGGCCATGAGACGCTCGCGTCCGGGACGACCTGACCGTCTCGCACGGTCCATCTCATGCCGAAAGTTTCGGAAGAGTTTTTCTTGATCTCGTCAGCCACGCTCATCTTGATGCCCACCCCTCGGCAGTATTTCGGTAGTATGATCCGCAGCAAAAAGTATAATCGCTTCGAGCCAACATGCTTCCTCTGCAATCTGAGTCGCAGCATCAACGATTGCCGCCTGAAGCTGTACCTATAAACGGAAAACTGGATGAAGCTATTGGCTAGCGGAATTTCCGCGATAGGGATGACAGCCGAACGTCGGCTTCAGCAAGCCATTCCCTGTAAACCAGCCGGACCGCTTTCGGCCCCCGTTTCAGACGTTCGTTCACCTGCCTTTTCCGGTGGGGAGATCGGTAGGCGCGATTTAGATCAGCGAAACTGTTCCACTTTCACCTCAAGGGTGCCGGCGACCTTCGACCAGGCTTTATCAGCGGTGACGATTGGAACACCTAGCTTCTGTCCCAGCGCAAGACAGGCGCGATCTCCATGGCTCAGGCCAAACGGCTTAGTGAGTGCAAACATCGCTCCGGCTGCGAAAGCAAGTTCGAGATCAAGCGCGACTGCGTTCAACCCTAGAGAAAGTATAAGCTCCTCTGCTTCCGATCGGCTCATCCAGCTTTGGCAGAACTTCGAGATGGCTTCCTGCACTGTCAGGGTCGATACTGCCGCCCCGGCATCGATCCAGCGCTCGACCTTCGTGGCACCACGTTCAGCGAATGCGTAAGCAAGAATAGCCGATGTATCGATGACGCAGGCGCTCATGAATTGGCTCCTCCGTCAGACTCGTCGCCAGGCTCAATTCGATCGATTTCCTGCTCGGCTTCGAGACGCTTTTCGGCAAGAAACTGATCGACGACGCTGACGCCAGGCCGTGCATATTTCTTGGCGATGAGCTGGGCGCGTTTGCGGCGGAGTTTTGCGGTGGTCAATGTAATTGCATCGCCATCAGCTTCGATCAGGACCTTGTCGCCTTTTGCGAGGCCCAGTGATCGACGCAGGTCTGCCGGCAATACGACGCGACCATTTTCCTGCATCAGCAATTCGTAGAGTTTCATCCCATTCTCCTCATGAAGGGTCTGCATCAGTCATGGTGCGGTTTAGGCGAAAAATCCTCTCAGATCATAATTGCCCCAAAAAGCGATGAATAGCCATTGCAGAAAAGTATGGCACAGATTGATTATTGACCTAATAAATTTCATATGGCTGAGAAAATTTCCATGCTCATGATTTCGTAATGCCCACAAGGCTAGCCGCAAGGTCACTAGATGGCACGTTGCCTTATTCTGTTTTCGATGCCATGCGCAAAAGCGACCGTTTCTGAGCATCAAGATGAAGGCAGGCTCAGAAACTAGCGTACCGATCTATTGCGCATGCTCATAAAAATCGCGTACGTTTATGGTACAGTCTTTTCAGAAATCTGAGTTCTCATGTCTCGCATCTTCGCCTACGCCCGTGTCTCCACGTTAGAACAGACGACAGAGAACCAGCTTGACGAAATCCGAGCAGCCGGCTTTAGTGTCCAGCCCCGGCGGATCGTGACGGAAACCATCTCCGGATCGATTGCCTCTTCTGAGCGCCCAGGTTTTTCAAAACTTGTCGATCGATTGGAGGAGGGCGATATCCTTGTGGTCACGAAGCTCGACCGGCTAGGCCGCAATGCGATGGACGTCAGAAAGACGGTCGACCAACTCGATGAACTCGGCATCAAAGTTCATTGCCTGGCTCTAGGCGGTGTTGATTTGACCAGCGCGGCGGGACGGATGACAATGGGTGTCATAAACGCCGTTGCAGAGTTCGAACGCGATCTTCTCATTGAACGTACGCAGGCTGGTCTGGACCGGGCGAGGGCGCAGGGCAGAAAATTGGGCCGTCCATCGCTGCTCACAGATGAGCAGAAGCGATCCATCGCAGACAAGCTCGCTGATGGTCGTTCGATCGCAAGCCTTGCGCGAGAATACGGCGTCAGTCGTCTGACGATCACGCGCGCTCGCGAAGGTTGAAAAGAGAGTGTACTGTGAAAGGTGGTTGGCATGTCAGTGCTGCGCCGCCAGAGCCATTCACCCCGGCGTTGAGGCTGATGAGAGAGGCGGCTCCGCTCGCAGTTGTTCATAACCCAATCTTTCGCGCCACGAGGCGGAGATCTTCCCGATTTCGTCCAACAGCCAACCGAAGACGCCTTCAATGATCCAAGCATCGGCTACCGATATAGCGTGAACTATCGATTTTGTGGTCTCGTCATCTCGTTTAGCACCCAACCTCTCCCAATGGATCGGATCGAGATGGTGGACGGGCCGGCAAGATCGGGGCCGGAAACGGTCAGTCCGGTTTCGGTGAACTCTCAATGGAAAGCTGCCGCGATGCAGGCATCGGAAAGTTTGCCGGTCGCGGCCTGTTTAGGCATGGCTTTCCTGTCAAGTGCGATGAAATTGCCGATCTTTCGGCGAATTGTCCGCTTCATCGACTTCAAAATGGCTCCCATTCGCCAATCAAAATGCGATAAAGCAGGGACTGGAGGAAGCGGCCACAAGCTGGCAGTCTATCGGCAATGTTCGAATTATCGGTTCGGATTCTGTTGAGGACCAGCCGAAGACAGCCGGATCGTCACTTTCCCTGAAGGCTGCGCCGACACGAAATGGGGTCTCGCCGCCCGGCAGTGTCGTGCCTGATGGCCAGAGAAGAAGCACTTCGCGGCCTTTCCCCAGTTCACTGCGGGCAAAAGCGAGATCGGGGCGGCGACCCTCGTTGAGAATAGGCTTTGCCGGCCGCTGAGCGAGCGGCCGTCGCGTTGGCAGGATCTCGCCGGCGATCGTGCCGATGGATATTTCACGTCATCCCTGCTTGCCGAGGGTTGCTCGGATCACGCCATCGGCCGCGGCACTTTGATACAGCAGGGGGCCCTCGGGATCTCCGCCGATGCTCAGCCTTTCCGAGGGCAGGTTGCGCCATCCTGCGCGTGCTGCGACCACGGACGAGGTGAAGGGTCTGCGCCGTGAAGCGCGCGATCTGAAGGAGTGCGTGGCCGATCTCACTTTGGAGAACCGGCTGCTCAAAAAAAGCATGATCGCGGATGGGGAAGACGACGAATGAGGTATCCCGCATCCGAAAAGCTCGAGATCATCCGGATCGTCGAGCAGTCGCACCTGCCCGCCAAACGCACGCTGGACCAGCTCGGCGTTGCTCGCCGGACCTTCTACCGCTGGTATGACCGCTACCTCGAAGGTGGGCCGGAGGCGCTTCAGGACCGCCCTTCAGCGCCGAGCAGGGTGTGGAACCGCATCGGAGACGATATCCAAGACCAGATCGTCGAGATGGCGCTGGAGCAGACCGATCTATCCCCGCGCGAGCTAGCAGTGCGCTTCACGGACGAGAAGCGCTACTTCGTGTCGGAAGCCACGGTCTATCGCCTCCTGAAGGCCCACGATCTGATCACCAGCCCGGCCTACACAGTGATCAAGGCCGCCGAGGCGTTCCACACGCAGACCACCCGTCCCAACGAGATGTGGCAGACCGATTTTACCTACTTCAAGATCATCGGATGGGGCTGGGTCTACCTCTCAACCGTGCTCGACGATTACTCGCGCTATATCATCGCCTGGAAGCTCTGCACCACCATGCGAGCCGAGGACGTCACCGACACGCTCGATATGGCACTGGCAGCCTCAGGCTGCAACCACGCCAATGTGCTGCACAGGCCCCGCCTGCTCAGCGACAATGGCCCCAGCTACATCGCGAGCGAGTTGGCCGAATACATCGACGCCAACAAGATGAGCCACGTGCGCGGCGCACCCTTCCACCCACAGACCCAAGGCAAGATCGAGCGCTGGCATCAGACGCTCAAAAACCGTGTGCTGTTGGAGAATTACTTCCTGCCGGGCGATCTCGAACAGCAGATCAAGGCCTTCGTCGAGCATTACAACCACCAGCGCTACCACGAGAGCCTCGACAACGTCACACCCGCCGATGCCTACTTCGGCAGGGCTGCCGCCATCATCAAACGAAGAGAAAGGATCAAGCGAAAGACACTCGAACATCGGCGCTTGCAACACCGCAAGCTCGCCGCCTAAACATAAATCCAAGACGAGGCCCACACTCCGCTGATCTACGCCGCGAGTTGTGCCAAATGTTCTGACGACGGACAGAACCCGGGGTGCCTTTGATAAAGGCGGTTTTTGGGGCCAGATACGATAGGCCGCACCGGATGCTATGCCGGCGTACTTGGAAGGGTTAGCTAGGCGGCGTCAAGCGCTGTCCATATGGCGTCTGAACTGTTGATAGCTCCGCGTCACCTCCTCCGCTTCTTCAAACGCTCTCTGCCGCTCTCGATCAAGACACATAAAATAGTCTTGTATTGTTGTGAGGTAGCTTTCAAACGATTGCTGGATGAGATCTGCATACCGCTTCAGAGCCTGGTCGTCCGACGGTACGAATGGCTTCTCAGGCGGGACACATTGTTGCGCAATCGCAACATCAATATGCAGAATCGAGATAAATGCATAAATTGCAATACTATAGGTGATGTGTTTCAGCATTCGGACCCCTTGAATTTCCTAATAACGAAACGTTAATGTCCCGTCGCTTGCTCCGCCCAGCCTAGCACATCAGCTAGAAATATTTTTCTTGATCCCAACTCGCTCCACCGTTAACGGAAATATCGTTCTGTTTCAAAACAGCGTTTTGATAACCTGACATATTGGGGCTGAGGGGCCATGCAGATCGCTGTGGGTCGACCGGTTGTCGAAGTTCGCTTTCGACAACTTCTTCAAGATGGAATGCAAATTTGGGTCGTGTGCGAGCAAGATGCTCGCCCGGCTCAATCGATGTGGAATGGCAGGTGGAGCCTGCGTGCGGTCGATCAGGCGACCGGCGAACACTACACCCTGGTCTCGCACCGCGCGCTAAAGACATTTCCTCATAGCAGCATCGAACCTCGCCGGCTGAGGACGGCGACAGGTCTGATCTCTTTGCTCGTCGGCCTCGGGATCGAAAATGTGTGCCTTCCGACACGCAAGGGCTCGGTCATGCAATCTGTTGTTCGGGAGAGGGGTGATGATTAAGACCCGCCGATTGGCGTGGCTGCTTGCAGGCTCGCTGACACTCACACCGATCATCGCCAAAGCCGACGGCATCGTATTCGTCATGGGCGAAGCGGGCCGACTGGAACGCCAGGCGCCACAATCGGAGTTCTCGCGCATCTATGGCGCGGACGCCAAGCAAGGCGACCGCAGCCTATTCCTGTTCGACCGGAACGCGGCCAAAGAAAAGGAACCGGCGGCCGTTTTGCAGGCGATAAAGGCTGCATCTTCGGCACCCGAAGCACATCCGACTATTCTGGCCGAAATCGACGCGACCGCTCTGCGCTATGGCGCCCATCCCGCTCTACGCGAAGCCGGTATCACCGTTCGCGACTGGTTGCGCCTGTTCAAGGCCAATATCGAAATCGAGAGCGCCTATAACCCGACCGCGCGCAGCCATGTCGGCGCGATCGGTCTCGGCCAGCTCATGCCGGACACTGCCACGAGGCTCGGCGTCGATCCGCATGACTGGCGGCAAAATCTCGATGGCTCGGCTCGCTACCTGCTCTTGATGCTGAGCCGGTTTCGCAATCCGCAACTGGCGCTCGCGGCCTACAATGCCGGCCCCGGTGCGGTCTCAGATCATAAGGGCATCCCGCCCTACCCCGAAACGCAGAACCATGTCGTCAAGGTCATGGCTGTCGTCGCGCGTCTTCAAGGAGAAACATCATGAAAGCGCTTAATTACGTAATGGCGGTGGCGGCTTTGACGCTGCTCGTCGTGGAGCCGGCCTTTGCACAGAGCGTCGATCTGTCGCCGGTACAAAACCTTCTGCAGGGCATCGTCGATACGATTACCGGCCCCCTCGGCATCGTCATCGGCACGCTCGCTCTGATCGGCGTCTTTCTGTCCTGGCTGTTCGGTGTGCTGGACTTCCGCCAAGCCATGTGGACCGTGATCGCCATTGCCGGCGTTGCGGCCGCCCCGACCATCGTTGCGGCGATCTGGTCGAGCTGAGCGACTTTCATGGCTGAGCAGTCCCGAATCTATCTTGGTTTAGTGAAGCCGCCCAAGCTTCTTGGGCTGCCGATCATGTACACGATGATCTGGCTGTTCGGCTCGGTGCTGCTCTTTCTCTGGATTCAGAACTGGCTCGTCGCGGTGATAGCGGCGGCCGCCTATCCGCTGCTTTGGATAGCGGCGGACTGGGACCCTCATTTCATCGACGTGGTGGCGACCACCTTGCAGGAAACGCCGCCTACCGCGAACCGCAAGAAGCATGGCGGGGACAGTTATGGGCCATAGTCTCGTATCCTATGACGAGGCGTTGTTGCCGGCGTGGATCGCCAAGGAAAAACGTCTGTCTTCGCTGCTTCCCTACGTGTCGCTGGTCGATGATACGACCGTGCGGACGCGCGGCAATGAACTGTTCCAGTGCATTCGCCTCGACGGTATCAATAGTCATACGACCGATGATGAATTTCTGGACAAGACCCGAGCGCTCTTCGCACGGATCGTCGCGCAAAGCGGGTCGGAATACGCTTTTTATGTCCACAAGGTCTCCCGGCCTGTCGAACACGGCCTGACACCGGTCGATGGCGATGATTTCGCGGCGGTGGTCGATCGGCGCTGGCGGGCCTATCTCGACAATGGAGAGCTGCGCGAAAAGACCCTGACTTTGACGGTCATGAAGCGACCGGCGCTCGGCCAGAAGGTTCCACTCCGACGAATGAAGTCGATCGCGGCGCTGCGCGGCGAAACAGACAAGGCGCTTCGCAAACTGCGCGAAGTGACGAACTTCCTGCGCTCGACCTTTTCGGACATGAACCCGCGTCTTTTGTCAGCCGATGCGGGCGAACTGCTCGGCTTCCTGGCGGCGCTCAACACAGGACACGAAACGCCGCTCTATCGCGGTTCGGCCTATGGCTATCTGGCCCAGGACGTCGCCAATACCCGCGTCACATTCAAAGGCGCGAATTTTTATCTTTCGGAAGGAGCCGGGCAAAACCGTGTCGGCACGACCTTTGCCGTCAAGAGTTATCCGGCCCGCTCCGAATGCACCATGTTCGATGAGCTGAACCTGCCAATCGATATGGTCATCACCCATTCGTTCACGACGATGAACTCGAACGTCATGGCGGGTCGGATCAAGCGCGAGATGCGTTTGCGGCGCGCGGGCGATGATGGCGCCGCATCACTTCTGGAAGAGATGCCGCATGCACTGGACGATCTGGAAACGGGCCGGCTCGCTTTTGGCCATCACCACATGACCGTCAGTGTCTTTGCCGAAAGCGAAAGCCAGCTCGAAAGCGTTGGCGCGGAAATCCGCAACATCGCGACGATGGAAGGCATGACTCTCGTCAATGAGAGTTTCGCGGCCAAGACGCACTTCTTTGCGCAGCATCCGGGCAATGGATTGAAGCGCAGCAGGAAGGCCGCCGTCACAAACCAGAACTTCGCCGATTTTGCAGCGTTTCACCGTCCGCAAAAGGGCAAGAAGGGCGATCGCGTTCCATGGGGAACGCCGATCACAATGTTCCCGACCATCGATCGGGGCGGTTTCTGGTTCAACTTCCACGAAGAAGGCTCGCCGGACGCCGAGCCGACGAGTGGTCACACCCTCATTATGGGCCGCCCCGGTTCGGGCAAGTCGGTTCTGGCAGCTTTCTTGATGACACAGGCACGGCGAACAGGCGCGCGCATGTTCGTCTTCGACTACCGGCGCGGCATGGAAATGGCCGTGCGCGCAAATGACGGGCGCTATGCAGCGATCAGGGCGGGCGAAACCACCGGCCTTAACCCCCTGCGCACCGAAACCGACCTGCGGGGCCAAGCCTGGCTTGCCGACTGGCTGGCGGCGCTTATCCATCGCACCGACAAGCCATTAGCTCCGATACAGATCAACCGGATTCAGGAAGCGGTGCGCCAGAATGCAGAGGCCCACGAGGATCTACGCAACTGGTCGGACCTCGCGACGCTGTTTGCGTCGGCCGATGATGGCGGCGACGTCTTCGACCGGCTGCGCGAATGGACTGAAGACGGCCGTTATGGCTGGATTTTCGGGCAGAGCCACGAGGACACCTTTTCTCTGGAAGGCGATCTCGTCGGCTTTGATCTGACCGGCATTCTCGACAGCGAAAGCGAGAAGGAACGCATGGCGGTCCTCTCCTATCTCTTTCGCCGTGTCGAAAGGGAAATCGAGGACCGGCGTCCAACCATTATCTTCATCGATGAGGCATGGAAGGCTCTCGACAATAGCTATTTCGCTGAACGGCTGAACAATTGGCTGGTCACGGCCAGAAAGCAGAACGCCGTTGTCGTGATGATGACCCAATATGCAAGCCAGCTTGAGCGAACCCGCACCGGAAAGACCATCGTTGAGGCGGTGCCGACGCAGGTTCTTTTGCCGAACATCCGGGCCAAAGCCGACGATTATCAGATGCTCAATCTGCACAGCAAAGAACTGGACGTGCTTCTGAACTCCGGCAGCAATTCGCGCATGGGTCTGGTCCGCGACGATCGCGGATCGGTCGTGGTCGATGCCGACCTTGGCGCGCTCGGCCCCCTGCTGACTATTCTCGGTGGCATGGAAAAGGGCGAACAGCTCGTCGGCTCTGACTATCGCGACCGACCCGATTTCTGGAGACTGTCATGACCAAACCGGCACTTTTGTCGCTTCTGATGCTGAGCCTCGTTGCCGGCTGTGGCCATCGGCCCTCCACCGCGAAATGCTTCGGCTTCGCCGAGACGGACGGACCCTGCACGTTCGAACCGGTCGCAAATGAGCCCGTCCCGGTTTCGGCCTTCGAAAGGCTCGACAATGAATAGGGCCGCAACCTTCTTCCTGTCATGCATCGCTCTGGCGCTGCCGGTGGCAGCGTTCGGCCAGGGCGTGCCTGTCACCGACACGCAGCAGCATATTCAGCGTGAAGCGATCATCGGCCAGGCCGACGCCGATCTCACGATTCAGAAGGACAAGTTTCTGAAAGCGCAGCGCCTGCTGGAAATCCAGCAGGAGCAGCTTGACGAGCTGAAGTCGATCCATAGCGCCTTGACGCTCGGCGACACCAACGTTGCCGGCACGATTGACGCCATAGAAGCGGGCACGAGCGAAGAGACTGCCGCTGAAACGCTCTATGCGACCGAAGACAGCAACCCCGGCGCGCCGCAGATGTTCGGCGATGCCTCCGGCACGGTCGAAGAGCTGATTATCAAAGTCGCCAAGGAAACTCATGGCCTCGCCGGCGTTGGTAAGGCCGGCTTGTCGGTGGTTCAATGGCGCTGCCTTCTACAAGCGCTCATCTGGCAGGAATCGCGCTTTTCCATCGGCGCGAAATCCCCCGTCGGTGCGTTCGGCCTGACGCAGATCATGCCAGGCACTGCATCAGACCTCGGCATTTTTCCGGGCTATTACGATAGCCCCTATTTGCAGGTGACGGGCGGCGCTCGCTATCTGGCGAAAATGCTGAACATGTTCGGCGGCAACGTCATCCATGCCCTCGCCGGCTATAATGCCGGTCCCGGCAATGTGCAGAAATATGGCGGGGTGCCGCCGTTCAAGGAAACCCAGCACTACGTTCAGGTGATTCCCGAACGCTACAATCATTATCTGGCAACGGTCGGTGGGATCGATGCGCTCGGCACGATCGAGCCCGGTCTTCTGGCCAACTCCAATGTCAGTCTGACCGGAGCCGGCGCGTCCTATTACGCCAATAATGCCCTCGCCTCGCTCAAAGCGATGGCGGAGCGCACCATCTCGATCATCGAGCGGATCGAAACGACAAGCGACGTCCATGAGGCGCTTTCACTCAATACGCTCGCCCGGGCTGAATTGGGCCGCGCGATCGCCATGTGGGCGCGGCTGCAATCGGTCAACATTCAACCGCTCTCCGCCGAACAGATCGCGACGGCCGCCGCCATGGCGGCCGAACGTCGATACATGGATTTTACCCTGGAGGATTTGTGACCATGGCCCTGCGAACCATTCGCGACCTCGCATACGGAAGTCTACTTGCCGCGAGCCTCGCTGCCGCGCCAACGATGGCGCTCGCGCAAGGCGTGCCGACAATCGACGCGACGAACATTGCGCAGGAGATCAAGCAGCTCCAGCAGATGCTTGAGGACTACGGCATCCAGACCGACCAGCTCGACAAGCTGGTTGAGCAGATCGAAAAGCTGCAAGAGCAGATCGACCAGCTCAAGGAGACTTATGCCGCTCTAACCGGCTCGACCGACATTGTTCAGGCGCTGATGGACGGCGACGGGCTGAACGGTCTTCTCGATCAGGAGTTCAGCGATGTTCTGGACCTCATTCAGAAGGTCCAGACTGGCGATTTCACGGGTCTGATTGGTGATGCGTCCGGCGAGATGAAAGGCCGGATGACAAAGGTGCTGGAAGAAGCCGGCTTCGATTCCGACACGCTCAGCCAAATGGCGTCCAGCGGCAATGCCGGTGCCAAGAACGTTGCCACGCGCGCTTCATCCGGCGCGGTGATGGCCGCGGCTGCGCAGACCAGCCATGACGAGGCAGGGCAGGGCATGGAGCGGATCGAAGATCTGGTCGGCATGACGTCCGACATGACGACGCTCAAGGAAAGCGTGGATCACAATACGCGCGTGACGGCCGAAGCCGTTATCCAGCTCATTTCGATCCAACGGCTTATCGCCACGCAGACAGCCGGTATCGGCCAGGGCGGCGTGATCGATGCGGCGACGATCGCCGAAGAGCAGAAATACATGGATTTCACCCTCCCCGATCTGGAATGAACGCATGACCGCCGCCGTCACCAAAGAAGAATTTATCGAGGAAGAGCTGGTTTATGGCGCCCGGCGCCGTGAAAGGCTTTGGAAGGGGCTGGGGCTGGCTGGCGCGCTCTTTGGTGTCACGGGCTGCCTGGCCGCTGCTGCCGTTTCGATCCTCGATGTCGATCCGCCGCCCGTCGTCGTTCCGTTCGACAGCGAAACCGGCGTCGCCTTGCCGAACGCCAGAGTCGAAGCGGTCTCGCTTGCGCAAAATCCGGCCATTATCCAGTCGGAAGTCTACCGCTATGTCAGCTTGCGCGAGACCTATAACCAGCTCGACAATGACGTGCGGGTCCGTCGGGTTCTGGCGATGTCCGCTGGCGCGGCCGAAGGATCTCTTCGCCAGCTCTGGACGAGCGGTCATGAAAACTATCCGCCGAACAAATACGGCAATGACGCCCGCCTCGATGTGCAGGTTGGCTCAATCAATCTGATAACCAACAACCGTGCCCAGGTACGGTTTCGCAAGCGTCTCGCGTCACAGCGAGGCACGCAGACCGGCTCGTTCACGGCAACGCTCATGTTCGAATTTCGCCCCGAGCGCAGCCGCAAGATCGATGAAGTGTGGCGTAACCCCTTCGGTTTCACGGTCGTCGAATACGCCGTGACTTCCGACAAGCTGGAATAAGACGATGCGTAAGTTCGTGATGGCGGCCGTCTCGCTCGGCCTGACGCTCTGTGCGTTCAGCGCTCATGCGGAATACAACCCCCGCAAAGGCCCCTATGATGCCCGCGTCCGCAATGCGACCTATCGTGATGGCGAGGTCTATCGCGTTCGCGTGTCGCTGACGCATGTCACGACGATTGAGTTCGGGAAAGGCGAAACCATCCGCTCGATTGTCGCCGGCGACACCGAAGGGTTCCAGCTCGACGGTGTTCCGGGCGGAAGGGCCTTCGCCATCAAGCCCGCCGCTGTCGGCGTCAGTACGAACATCACGGTCTATACCAATCAGCGCAGCTATTATTTCAGCGTGACGGAGGCCGAAGCGCCGACCCATTACGTCATCCGCTTCACCTATCCGGAGACGAAGAAGGCCGACGACAAACACGCCATCGCAAAGCTCTCACCGAACTATGCCTATGGCTCCAGTGGCGACGTCGAAATCACGCCCGCCGCGATATGGGATGACGGCACCTTCACCTATTTCCAGTTCGCGCCCAACGCGCCGGTTCCGGCGATTTTCCGCTGGTCGAAAGGCAATGAGCGATCCGTCAACGCCATGGCGACCGAAAACGATGTGATCCGGGTTTCCGGCATCAATGACCGTTGGGTGCTGCGCCTTGGCGATCAGGAAGTTTGCATTCAGGGTGGGGTGATTCAATGAGCGAGAGCGACGATCTTAACGAGCGGCTGAAAGCGCTTGAGAACGATAGTGATCGAAAGCGCAGCGCTTCGCGCATGTCGCCGCTGGCTGCTATTGCGGTCATCGCACTGATTGCTCTTTTCGGCTTTCTCGCCTTCCTCTTTCTGCAGGACGATGACGAAACGCAATTTGCCACCAGTCAGCCATCAGAGTTTCAGGCCGAAGGCGAAGGCTTCGGAGAAATTGAGCCATTTCCAAAGCCGGAACCTGCTCCGGCTCCGCAAGTCGTGGTCCAGGAGGTCGCACCAGACCCCAATGACGAGCTGCTGGCGCGCATCGAATCTTTGCAGGAAGAGATTGAACGTCTACGCAACACACCAGCGCCCGCACCTGACAACAGCGCCCAGGACGCAGCCATCACCCGGCTGACGAATGAGCTGCTGCAATTGCAGGCGGCCAATCAGGACGCACAGGCGGAGTTTCAGCGTCAGCTTGCCGAACGTGATCGGCAGATGCGCCAGCTTCAAGCCGATCTCGATTTGGCAAAGCTCAACAATCGGCCAACGGCTCCGATCCATACCAGTGCCGAAGATGCGCGCCTGGCCGAACTGGAACGGAGGCGGCGCGAGGCCGAAGAGTTCTTCAAGGCGCGTGTCGATAGCGACAGCATCGCATATGGCGGCACGAGCGGAGCAACGTCCGCTGCCGCCGAAGCTGCCGAAAACCTGCTGGATTCGGCAACCAACTTCGTGCGCAACGGTGCGGCCCGGGCCGAAGTGACGCAAGCGGCGAGCGGCGATCCGGCCAATACCGTTCCGCAAGGAACGATGATACAGGCCGCCCTCGAAACGGCGATCGACAGCACCCTGCCCGGCGATGTCCGCGCTATCGTATCCGAAGATGTTCATTCTCACGATGGCACCCGCATTCTCATCCCGCGCGGTTCGCGCCTTCTCGGCCGCTATCAATCCGGAGTGGAGCTGGCGCAGGAACGCATTACGGTTGCTTGGGACCGCATCATCATGCCGACCAATCAGACGGTCGAAATCAGCGCTTTTGGCGGTGACGAACTTGGCCGCTCGGGCGTCACCGGCTTTGTCGATACGCACTTCGCCAAACGGTTTGGCTCGGCGGCTTTGATTTCGCTCATCGGTGCGGGATCAGCCTATGCGACAGCCTCGCTCGAAAACGACGATGCATCCGATGCGCTCGATGACGTAAGCGGCAATGCCGAAAATGCGACCGATAATGTCGTTGGCGAATATCTGTCGATCGGCCCGACCATCCACGTCGATCAAGGGGCGACGGTCACGGTCATGGTCGATCGCGACCTTGAGATATTCTGATGCGAACGGGCTATCTGGAAAAAGCGCTCGATCAGATTCCGGAAGCGCGGCGCGATGACGTTATCGAGATTTGTCTGAACCCTGATGGCTGGCTTTGGGGTGAGTTCCAGGGCGATCATTTCATGCGGCCGCTAGAGACCAGAATGCAGCCGCACCAGCTCCGCGATCTGGCCGGGCATATCGCCTCGGCCGCCAATACGAAGATCGGCCCGGAAAAACCCATCGTATCGGTCAGCATCATCTACCGCGATCGGCCGATCCGCGCTCAGGTCATGGTCGATCCCGTCGTCAAAACGGCCGCGTCGATCTCCCTGCGCTTCTTCTCGCGCCTGTCGCTCGACGACATCGAATTGCTATTCCTCTACGGCAAGGAACGGAGCCTGGAACAGCAGCGCCAGGATCGCAATCAGGAACTACGGCAAGTGGTCCAGTCCGGCGATATTGAGGAAAGTGTCAGCTTCTGTGTCGAGCACAAGCTGAACATGATCGTTGCTGGCGGCACTTCGACCGGCAAGACGGTCGCTGCCCGCAAAATCCTCTCCTATGTCGCCGATGATGAGCGCATCGTCACGATCGAAGAGGCGGCGGAACTGCTGCCGACGCAGCCGAACGCCGTCACGCTGATTTCCAATCGCGATGTGCCGCATTTGTCGTCAGACGCGCTTTTGACGGCGACGCTGCGCATGCGCCCGGATCGGATCGTTCTTGGTGAGGTTCGCGGCAGCGAAGCAATGACGTTTCTGGAAGCGATCAACACCGGCCACGGTGGCTCGATGACGACGCTCCATGCGGAGACGCCGCAACTGGCCGTTCAGCGTCTCGCGATCGCCGCGCTCAAGGCGGACCTGCCCATGACCTATGCTGACATGATCCATTACATCGAAAGCTCGATCGACGTGGTGATCCAGACGGGCCGCGCCGATGGCAAGCGCGGTATCACCGAGTTCTATCTGCCCGGCCAGGCCAAGGAGGACATGCGCGATGCGGTTTGAATACAGGGTCGTCAAAAACGACGCACGGGAGCCGGAAAAAGCCGAAGCGCTTTTGGACCAGTTTGGTGCGGCCGGTTGGGAGCTGGTCACTGTCGCCTGCAATCTAAGCTCAATCGATGGTCACTTCTTTTTCAAGCGTCCTCTGCCTGATGAGGCCGCCCAATGAAGCCGCTTATCCTGACGTTAGCCGTTTTGATCGCTGCCCCGAATGCCGCCGCAGCACGCGACGATTTCATGGATTTTACGATCACGATGGAGCGGACTTATCGTGTCTGCCCGGATCGTCCGAAAGAACCAAAGTGGGAAGGCAACCAGAACATCAAGGCTGCATGGAAAGGCATTCTTCTCCAGAAGATTTACGAAATTCAAAGCTACGAGGCTGTCATCCAAAACGATGACTGCTCGTGTGAAGTTCGCTTTCCGAAGTGGAACCGGGCAATGCAGGTCTACACAGAGAATTTTTCTGAACTGACCTATCGCGACGGGTTCGAAGTTGAAGACAAAATCCGAGCGCGAGCGAAAGCTCTGCGAGGCCAGGCTAAGGCGATTTGCGACAGAGGCGGCCTCTGGTAGGCGAAAAGGAGTTCGGGCATGGGTTTCGTCACTTACCTGGTCGAAACGGCGGACGGCTTTCTGGACGATGCCGCCGAGTCTCAGTTCGGGGCACTCGCCGCTACCATTGGCAACCTCGGAACAGTCGCCTGCTCGCTCGTCGTCGTGCTCGTTTTCGTGAATATGGCGCTCCAGGTTCGATCAATGGACGGGCGGCAAGCCTTCTGGCTTTGCGTCAAGATGGTCTTGGTCGCGATCTTCGCGCAGAGCTGGGCGCAATTCGACACCTTCTCGTCGGCGGTCCTCGACGGCATCGATTCCGTCTCCGGAGCGCTGGTCTCATCGGTGGGCGGCGGTGAAACGGGCGCGTCAGGGACGTTTGCCGAAGAGTTTGACCGCCTTCTTGAAACGATGACGGAATATCTCAACGCTGTCGGCGAAAATTTGAACTGGATGACGGGCGCGCTGATCGATGCGCTTGGCTTGCTGCTGATCGGCCTTCTTGGCGGTCTGGCGGCGTTCATCCTCGTCTTTGCCCGCCTCGTCGTCACCCTGATGATCGCGCTGGCCCCGCTGATGATCTTTCTGACGCTGTTCGAAGCGACCAAGGACTACTTCCTCCGTTGGCTGAGCGCCACGATCTCTTTCGCGCTCTATCCAGTGGTGGTTGCCGGCATTTTCGCCACTATCATAGGCGTATCACGTAGCCTGATAACAAGCCTCGGAGCTCCGACCGCATCGACCAATATTGGCGCGCTCCTGCCCTTCTTCATGATGATCCTGATGGCCAAGGGCTTCATCCTTGCCACACCCTTCATCGTCCGGAGCATTTCCGGCAATGTGGTCATGCCCGCCATGGTCCCGCTCGGCATGCCCACCATTCAACAAAGTCGGTACTTCGGCGCAGGTCTCTTGAATACGAAGGGATCGCAGGAACGCTACAGTCGCGGTATGCGATCGAACGCCGAGATCGTTGGTGCAACTACCCGATCGGCGGGCCAGGCCATGCAACGCATGATGGCCCGCAATCAGCGTCTTTCGAAACAGAGCAAATAATATCTGTTTGACGCTATATAGATCATAGCTTATATTCCGGCATGTCGTGGACAGTTCTGGAACACCCGGCGTTCGCTAAAGAGCGCAAAGAATTGCCTGATCCGGTCTCCGACAAACTGGATGCGATGATCCTGCTTGTCGAACGGTTCGGGCCAAATCTCGGACGTCCGGGAGTCGATAGGCTCAACGCCTCAGCCCATGCCAATATGAAGGAGTTGCGTTTCAAACTGGATGGCGTGTGGCGCTTTGCCTTTGCGTTTGATCCTGAACGCAATGCCATCGTCCTCGTGGGAGGCAATAAGGAAGGACGAAACCAGAGGCGGTTCTATAAGCAGCTCATCGCGACTGCCGACCAGAGATTTGATGACTGGCTGATGGCCGACAACGATTGAGGTAGACATCATGTCAAAACTGAAGAGATCCGACTTCGAGAACGCCGGCGAACGTATAGCCCGTCTGCCAGAGGAGCGCCGCTCTCGCATCATGGACGATGCGAACGCCATGGCCCAGGAGATGCACCTGAGGGAAATCCGCAAGGTGCTCTCAATCACTCAGGCAGAGCTTTCCGAAAAAACGGGCATCGCCCAAGGCGACATATCCCGTGTCGAAAAAGCGGACCTTGCGGCGATGAAGCTCAAGACGCTTGAACGCTACGTCGGCGGCATGGGTGGCGAACTGAAGATTGTCGCCGATTTCCCCGATGGAACGACTGCCCGAATCCCGCTGCACAACGGCAAACCCGTCAAATCGCGGATCAAAGCATCTGTAGGACAACAGACAAAAAAGGCCGCCAACTAGATCGTTTCAGCTTACTCAGCAGCGCTGCTCGACACTGTCTGACCCTGCGCTTCTTCTCGCGCCAGCAACGCGGACAAACTATTAGAGGCCATCTCCAACGCGTCTCGATTTTCCGCCGTGTCCTCGACGGCGCTAACATCGAATTTCATTTCGGTCTGCGTCGCCAAATCAAACGATGTCTGTTCATCGGCAATGATGCGTGAACGACGCTTGCGAGCACTCGCCACGATGGGGCCAACGCCCGCCGTTTGAACTGCGTCCTCGATTGACTCATGAGCTGGCTCACGCGCCGCCGGCGTCTCGGCAACGCGCTGATCGGCGCTGCGGCCATCCGCCAGAGGCTCGCCGAGCGTATCTTCTGGTGCTTTCTCGGCCGCCGCCGGTTCGGGCAACGGCAACTCGCCCGTCTGCGCCGCATGAATTTTTTGAAACGTCCTGTCCTCGAAATATTTGATGCGCTTGGCGCGGATCGGCATCTGTGCATCAATCACCAGCACGACATCATCAAGCGGCATGCGCCGCGCCTCATCCTCCGGAAGCAGAGAGCTTTCTTCGGTGCGCTCCGATGTGCTGCGTCCCTCAAACGGATTGCGGCCGATAGACCGTGAGCGCGTCACAACCCGCTTCGTCGTCTTACCGACCGCGCCACTCAGCTCTTCGACCGTTTTTTCGTCAGAGGGTGTGAGATAAAGCTTCACGCCGGCATTGCCTTGCAATGACCGCCGCGTGTTTTCGCCATAGATCTCGTCCAGCGCCGGAATCGTCTGTGTGACGATCGCAAGATGGCCGCGATAAGAACGCAGCGTTTCGATACTGTCGACTACAATGGGCATCTTGCCGAGACGGTTGAACTCGTCCAGCAGGATCATGACCGGCCAGGGTTCATCCGCCCCCGGCTGCTTTTCCTGCATTGCGGCGAGCAAATCGGAAAAGAACAGCCGGATCAGCGCCGCCAGGGGCTTCACCATCAACGGTTCGACCACAAGGTAGACCGTGAACGGCCGTTTGCGGATCGTCCGGAAGTCGAAATCCGACTGCGATGTCGCATCATCGATCGCGGGATTCGACCATTGGTCCAGGCCCGATGTCATCAAGAGCGACACATAAGAGGTCAGTGTGTCGTTATTGGTCGAGGCCATCCGCTCGAAAATTAGCCGGGCCGCTTGGTTCTGGACCTCATGGCGACGCTGCCGATATTCCTTCTGCTTGTCGCCGCCTGAAGCCGTAATCCGGTAAATCTCACCAAGGGTCGGCTTGTTCCGTTCGAAGGCCAGCAGCCCAGCGGCAACGAAGAGATCGATACCGCCCTTCAATAGGCCCTGAACCCGGTCATTATCCGATTGCAGGAACAGCGTTGCCAGCAATTGTAACTCCATTTGCTGGCGATGCGGATTGTCCAGCTCATAGATGCGCAGCAACGGATTGTAGCGATGCGTCCGGTTGTTCTGCCAATCGGTCGGAGCGAACCGAAACACCTTATCGCCCTGATTGCGGCGGTGGCGGGCGGTCTCGTCAAAGCATTCGCCTTTGACATCGAGGACAACGGCGCTGCCCTTGAACGACAGAAGGTTCGGAATGACGAAACCGACTGTCTTGCCGCGCCCTGTCGGGGCCACGACGAGCGCATGCGGAAAAACCTTTGATGTGATGAGCGGCGCCCCGCTTTTCGGCGATCCGAGTTTGCCCAGGACAAACCCCGTGCCGAGTGCGCCGAAGAAGCCATTTCGCTTCATCTCGCGCCGGCTTTGCCAATGGGTCTGACCGAACCGTGTCAAAGCTTCGCCGGCAAGCATCGAACTGAGCAGCAGACCCGCAACCGCAAAACCGCCAATGACGAGATTGGCGGTCATGAAGTCCGTGGGCCGGCTTGACTGCAACGCGAAATAATTTCTCGCGAGCCATAGGAAATCGATGTCGTTCTGGAAGCCGTAGGTCCGGTAGAACAGAAAGGCGTCGGCGATGACATAACCCATCGCCGCGCCGATCGCCGTCAGGCAAAGCGCGGCCGTAACGAACCGGCTCTTACCCATGGGTTTCACCCTTCTCGCCGTCGGTTTCGGCCAGGCGCTCGCGCATGGTGTCGATCTCCGTATCGGCGATCTCGCGTACAATTTCGTTCACTGCCGGACTGTTGGCCGTCGTCTCATCCGATTGCAGATAGGCTTTCACGGCATAAAGCCGGTCGAGCCTGTTATCGGAAAGATCGCCTAGGACATTCTCTTTGCCGGCGCGAAGATCCTCAAGCTCTTCGGCGCTCAGACGGTCCTCGATCTCGTCCCTAAAGGCTTGCCGCTCAGTGGCATCTCCGAAGGGGTCGATTGCGCTGTCTCGCCGCATCGCCGACAGAACATTTGCCGTCACGCCTGCCCGGTCGCCGATCTCGGTCAGCTCCTCCCGGTCCTCGGCAACGCCAGCGTCGCGGACGATGTCCGCATCCTTGAGCGCCTGGCCCAAGCTGACGTGAATGCTGTCCAGCCGCTCGATCGCTCGTTCCAGATGGTCGCGCCGGTCTAGGTCAAGGCCCTCCCCTTGCGCGATCTTTTGCAGATCGTCGCTCATCCATTGACGTTCCAGCGCGGCATTGTTTGCGCCGACCTCAAGCCGGGACACAACATCGTCGGCCGAGATGGATGTGCCCTGCACCGCCGCTTCGATCCGCCCCCGAACGTCCGAACCCGATAGCCGCCCGATATTGCCGCGCCTGATGTTGATTTCCGAATAGACGCCCGTTTCGGTCGGTTCCTCGCGTAAGCGATCGGAATTTGGACCAAGCGGCTGCATATGCGCGACTCCGGCGTAAATGTCGTTCAATTCCCGCTCCAGCGCCGCGCGCCGGTTCGGCTCGGCCTGTTCCACCATCTCCTGGGCGCGAATGGCCAGCTCGGAAAAACGTCCCGTCATATCCTCAAAGGATTGTCCCTCAGCCATGTAGATTTCTCCATCGGATTTCAGTTGGCCACCGCGTTCGAGCAATTCGGCCGCTTGCTTCAGGGCCTTGGCGACATCGCCGCGATTTTCGGCCGACGCTTCGGCAGCAAGGGCGCGATAAAGGCTGCTCGTTCGGGCAATATCCGCAACAGCGCGTGCATGATCCGACCCGCGTCGATCTCGCTCCTGCACACCGCGCTGTTCACGCTTGGATTTGTAGACCTCTTTGTCGGCTGGCTTGTAGGTATGAACACCGCGGTCGAGCCGCCGCGTTGCCTCGAGGCGAACGCCGTACCGCTCGGCCGTCTCGACCATCGCCATGCGGAAATCATCGTAGTTGAAGTGATGGTCCGGGCCAAAATAAAACAGCTCACCTTCGGCTGAGCGCCGGTTGATAAGGACATGAGCATGAGGGTGAGCCCGATCTTCATGGACAGCCACGATGTAATCGAACTGGTGTCCCTCCTGCATGAAAAAATTCTCACAGATGTCGCCGGCAATGTCACGCACATCTTCGCCTCGCGTGCCGATCGGAAACGACATAATCATATGCGTGGTGTGACCGAGCTTCGGTGTCGCGCGGTCCCAATTACCCGCAAAACGCTCAACAAGGTCACTGATCTGCTTGTCGTTCAGCGTCTTATGGCCATCATATTGGCTCCGGCTGTCGATGATGTGAGATGATTTTGTCGTCAAATAGGTGAGCTGATTGCCGAGCTGCGAGCGCGTACGGCAGCCCCCTCCCCTGACCGGCTTAAAAACTGCCGGCGCATGCCCCCGCGCGGCACGCGCAATCTGCTGCTGGCGACGGCCCTGCGAACGCGCACTTACCCCCGCGCCACGGATTTTGGACCAGCCATCCTCGAACAGTTCGCCGGCGACGGCAGCGACAGCATCGCTACGCACCATGACCATCGCCACGCGCTTGTCTTTGAACAAGCTCGGCGAAGTCGTACGCATCACGATTCGTCGCTGCCAAGATGTGGAACACCGTCTCCGTCGATGGCCAACGCATGCGACCGTTCTTCGCAACCCGCTTACTGACATTGAAGGCAGTGGCGTTGAGCCCCGCCCTCACGGCCAGGCCCGACGTGGTTAGACCCGCCTCCTTCGCAAGCTGGTCGATCGCCCGCCACACATTGGCATGAGCGGCAAGATAAGGTTCGGCCGCCGTCATCTTCTTCTCAGACATCGCTGTTTTGCGGTTCAGCATCGTCGGCAAACTCCTTGAGCGCCTTTGTTGTTTCGATAGACAGCCCTTCGCGTTGCCGCTGAATGAGCCCCTGCAACTGGTCGCCAAACGTCATCACCATCAACGCCAGGCTCCTGATTTGTAGCAAATCGTCGTCATTGAATGGCAGGCGCTCACCTCGGAGCTTGGCCGCGTTCATCCGTTTTGCGATCTGGCTGACATTGTTGCCAACCCGATTCAGGGCCACCCGATAGCTGTTAAGATCGTCAGAAAGCGCAGGATCGGACACGAACATGCCATTCGCGGCGTGGATCAAGCGCCGCAATCCTTCCGAACGACTGCTCACTTTCTGACGACTGAGAGCCGCGTCGAAGGCCGCGAGTTCATCTTCAGTCAGCGTCACATTCACCTGCCTCGTGCGGGAAGCGTTGTCCCTGCGACGCTCTTTTTCACTCCGTACCGTGTAGTGGATCGTGCGAACGCTGACGCCAAAACGATCGGCAAGGGCTTGCGGCGACACGCCTCTGGTGCGTTCCGCGACAATCTTTAAACGTTGATGGGGGAGAAGTCGGGGCTTTTTCACGGAGTGAACATAGGCTCCTTATTTCCTGCCAACTTCTCCCCCATACACACCTTCTCTCTATGCCTCAAGACCGGGCTGATCCCGTCATGAGAAGTGAAGGTGTGTATTCCGCCCTCGGTGAGGCGAACACGGCTCACCGACAACTCATCGCGCTACGCGTCGACATCGGAGATATGCATTATGTAATACGTGATACGCTGTACCGGCCACGCTGATAAGGGAAGCGGAATACGTTATTTGCGATACGCTTTATGTGATAGGCGGTATGGCTTTCGTGTTTTGTGATTCGGGTAATGTGTTATGTGTTAGGCGTTATGAAACAATCGGTACGTGATTATCGAGGTGCAATATGTGTTACGTGTCATGTTAAATTGATTGTGCAGAATTTGATTTCCAGAATTCGTTATGTGTTACGTGAAAATCGTTTTGCGGATGGTGTTCTGTGAAGTTCGATATGCGGAATTCAAAATGCCGGATGTGTTAAGGGAACTGAAATATGCAAGAGGTAGGATGCGCCATGCAATATCTGATATGGGAGCATCGCTCCTTCCTGGAGATCGACGACAATGAAGGTCATCACGGCACTGACGCGAAAGGGTGGTAGCGGTAAAACCACGCTGATACGAGCATTGGCAGCGGCGGCATTGTCGCAGAACAAGCGATCCGTCCTGGTTGATGCCGACCCGCAAAAGGCGCTCTATCGGTGGGCGGAGCGAACCGGTTACGAGAACCCCAAGGTAGCGGTCAAAAGCATCGACAAGCCCGCCGAGTTGGAACCGCTGATCGAGGAAGCCGAAGCTTCCGGAAAGATCGATTATATCTTTATCGATACGATGGGCGCGGCAGGTTCATGGGCGGACCTACTGGTTGGGCAAAGCGATCACCTCGTCTGTCCAATGATGCCATCGGCCACGGATTTGCAGATCGCAACCGACACGTTCAACTATTATTGCGACCTTCGCGCACACGTCGACGAACCGGAACTGCTTCCCTCGTTTCGCGTGGTCCTTGCAAGGATGCCCAGCAAGCCCAGCAAATCAATGTTCGACGTTGCACGCGAAGCTCTTAAACGGTTCCCGGTGATTGATGAGCTTTTCATGCAGCGTGTCCAACACGAAGCCGTCGATCTCGAAGGCGGCCTTCTGCCTGAACTCGCCGACAGACTTCAGAACGATCCCAATCCGCTCAAACGCACGCACGCTAAGCACTTCCATGACGCCGTGCAGGAGGCTTGCACGATTCTCAGCCAGGTGGAGGCTAAAAAATGAAAAAGCCGACGATCAAAATCTCCGACGCCGATCCCAATCAGTCCTTTGGTGGCGAGTACGCCCGCTTTAACGACCAGCCCGCGGCCGAGACAAAATCCGCAGCGGGCAAACTCGAGACCAACCCCGCACCAGCACCCGCCAGGCCATCCGCCAGACGTCAGAAGGCGAGGGTTCAAGAGCCGCCACGCTCTGCCGCTACAGCCGTAGAGACCGGCGACAAGATGGCGGTGCGCCGCGTCACCCTGATTGGCTATCCGACGAACGACCAACTCAACGAACTAGAGGTTCTCGCCGATCAAGGTCTGCCGCTCGCCGATATGATCCGCCTGGCCGGGCGAAATGCATTGTCCTCCTTCGCACCGAAGCCGGCCTTTTCCGACTATTCCGATGATGACCGCGCCAGATATGTCGATGCCTATCGGACATCGAAGGAGGTACCCGTTGAAGTTTTGGAAGAACTACATCGACAGGGCGATCCGCTTGATTTCAAGTCTGACGGGGCGATGCTTCGCGGACAATTCGAACCACATTTTCGGCAAAAACTCGACGATTTGATCGAAGATCAAAAGAAAAAGCTCGCCAATAAGACCTGAAAACATCAAAGATACAATATATAATATATATTTTCAAATAAATGTTGCGGTAAAAATAGCACTTTCGTCGGGAAAAGATTTCAATACCGCCACCTTAGGACCTCATTCCTGCCTTGAAAGGGGGAAGGAGTTTTGGCTTCCTTCCCCCTGAAGCCAAATCGGTCGAACCGTGCCTCGCTGCGCTGCGGCCGCACCACTCCGAACGATTTGGCTTCACCCCCATCCTTCCATGTTCGCCACATGGCAGGGGGGTAAGCGCGGCTTACCGCCCCTGATCCATTCAGGAAAAGTGGGTCGTGCGAGGTTCGAAAAAGGTCCAATGACGATGGCGAATGAAAAGAAGTCACACGGCGCGGCCGTTGCCCGCATCCTGAAACGCTCAACCCGTGAACATGTCGGCTACCTCTACCAGTGGAACACCGGAGAGAAGCAGGACGGCTGGTTCTCCGATACGATTGAAGATGTGATCTATGAGCCCCTTGATCCGAAAGACTGCAAAATTGGCCGCAATCCCGGCGATCGGCCTGACGATGATACCGGCACTGGCGGCAAGCCCGAGCTGGACGCACCAGATTGAACGCGGTCTCGATGTCTACAGCGTCAAATCCGGACCAATAACGCTTCATCTGATTTGCGACCCGGACATGGCCTATCTCACCCGATCCTATAGCAATCTTCGGATAGAGGCTGGCGGAGATGATGACCGTTCCGGGCCAGTCACCATTCGGTTTGAAGATGGCACGAGCGCGACCGCTTCAATGCATAGAGGCGCAATCGCCAAGGACGATGCGGCGGAGGAGACCTGGCAAGCGATCCTTGATGGACTGCGCGGCAATTCGGCTCTGACTCTGGATTTCGGCCATGGTGTCGTGCTGCCAGTAGAGACAGGCAAGGCGCCGAACTTCTCCTGCAAATCAAGCTGAGCCGCAAAGCGGCATGGCGCGTAGCGCCGGAACGGGCGGGGAAGGGCGCTTGCTCTTGCCCGCCCGTTCAATTTTGGCGATGATCTGGATGGAACGAGTGTCCCGCCACGAATATTCGCGGCAGGACATTTGATTTACGCTGCCAATTCGCCGGCGACCTGGCCCGTCTGTGCGGCGATATAATCGACCGCTTTTTGCGCTTCCGAAGCGGCGCGGAAAATTGCCCGCTTGTCGTCTTTCAATGCGGCCAGCCATCCCTCGACATAGGCGGCGCTCTGGTCAAACCGGGGCGTGACGCCAAGGTTGACCGCCAACATACAAGCGCCGATCTCGGCGACCAGCTCTTCGAAGGCATACGCCTTTTTGTCAGCGAAACGGTTGAAACGGTCGAGCCGCTGGGCGCTGCCTGTCCAGTGCGTGACCTCATGCGCCAGCGTTCCGTAGTAACCGTTGGCATCATGAAACGTCGCAATCGGCGGCATATGAACGATGTCCCGGCGAAGGCTGTAATAAGCGCGCGGCTCCTCGCTCGTTTCGATCACGGCTCCCGTGCTGGCGAAATATTGCTCAAGGCGGCTGTCTAGTTCGGTGCCTAGGTTTCGCGCCGGCTCTGGTCGATTGTAAAATTCTTCCGGCAAACCCTCAATCTGATCGGCGTTGAACACGCGGTAGGCGCGGCAATAGGGAATGCGGTGGTCTTCTCCGTCATCGGTTTCCTTTTCCACGGTCCCATATTTGACGACCGTCGCCGATTTTTCGCCCTTTCGAACCTGCCCGCCGAGTTCGCTTGCCTGTCGATAGGTCATCCATCGCGCCGACCCGTAACCCTTGGCAGATGCTCTCGCCCACAACATCAAAATGTTGATGCCGCGATAGTCCTCCCCGTTGAATCGGCGAGGCATGGCAACGCACCCGGTTCCACCCGTCCACGGCTTCTGCCATGGCGGCGTGCCCGCCTCGATCTGGGCGATGATTTCATCGGTAACGTGCTGGTAGACATCGAATTTCGGGTTCGCCATTTGTGGCCTCCATTGTGACTGTCGGGCAAGAGCCGCGCAAAGCGCGCGTCCTGTCCGATTGCCTCGTGGCGAACAGCGGGTGTGCAAGCGGAGTGGGCGGCTTCGCGGGGAACCGGCTGCACTGAGCGCCAAAGCGCGAGGGAAGCTGGGCGGAAGCCGCTTCGCAGCGCGCCGAGGGCGGCGCCCTAAGCCGGCGAAAAAGGCTCAACAGTCTCAGATGTTGACGGTTGGCAGATCACTGAGGCGAGTGGTGTAGCGGGGCGAACGATGGTCGGCCCGCAACGCCCATGATCGTTTGTAGCCTTCGCTTGCGAGGACAAGCGTCTTCTTGCCGAAACGATCATTGACCGCATCAAGCGCGCCCATAAGGCGAGCATCGCGCGGTCGATCCGGAGGAAACAGAAGGCGAGGGGCCTTGTCGGCGACCACCAGGTCATCAAGGATCACACCGGCCTTGGTGTAGGCATAGCCATTATGATCGCGATCACCCTTCCATGCCCGTGCAGCACATCTCAGAGCGGCCTCGACCAGATCGAAGCTGTCGGCCGACATGGGCGTCAGACGCGTGGTCCGCGATGCGGAATGCTGGGGCCGCTCTGGCTTATGCCGGTTGGTATGGAAAAACGCCGTGATGGTGCCGGCGACAAGGCCATGAGAGCGCAGCTTTTCCGCTGCACGGCTCGCATGGGCCGAAAGAGCCTGCGAGAGCTCGTCGAAGCTGGTCATTGGCGTTCCGGCAGATCGGGTTACGGCCATGCCCTTACGCTGAGGTTCGACCTCCTCGATGCCGATGCAAGGCACACCACGCAGTTCGGCGACGAGACGTTCCAGTACGACGGTTCCGATCTTTCGGGCATGGGGCAGGGGCATGGCGCGCAACTGCGAGGCCCACAAAATGCCCTGGGCCTGCAATTTCGCTTCGGTCGCAGCGCCGACACCCCAGATCTCGCCGATCGGCACGCGATCCAAAACATAGTCGCGGATGGCGTCGTCCGTCAGATTGCAAATACCGGCGAAAAGCGGATTCTTCTTGGCCGCGAAGTTTGCAAGCTTGGCGAGCGTCTTCGTGGCAGCGATGCCGACACAAGTCGGGATGCCGGTTCGCTCGCGCACTTCCTGGCGCATGTCGGACGCCTGAGCGATCATCCGTTCACCGAAGCCAGAAAGATCGACGAAGGTTTCATCGATCGAATAGACTTCAAAACGCGGAGAGAAGCCGCCAATCGTATCAACGACGCGCCGGCTCATATCGCCGTAGAGTGTGTAATTGGACGAAAAGACCCTGATGCCGTGCCGTTCGATCACATCGCGCATCTTGAAGGCTGGCGCACCCATCTTGATGCCGAGCGCCTTGGCTTCCTCCGAGCGTGCAATCGCGCAGCCATCATTGTTCGACAGGACGATGACCGGCACACCGGCAAGGCGCGGATCGAAAACGCGCTCGCAACTGACGTAGAAATTGTTGCAGTCGATCAGGGCGATGGGGTCGGCCATCGGATTTATTCGACCGGAAGGCGGCGCACGACGCCGGCGACGACGCCCCAAATCTCGGTCGATTCCGTGACCTTGATCGGCGCGTAGCGATCGCCATGGGAGCGTGGATCGAGAAAATACACGCCTTCACGTCGGGCCAGTTTCTTGAGCGTGACGGCTCCGTCGACCACGGCAAGAACGATCCGTCCAAGCCGTTTCTTGCCGGCGCGGTCAACGGCAATCAGATCGCCGTCCATTATGCCTTCGGCCTCCAGACTATCGCCTGACACGCGCCACCAGAAGATGGCGCTCTCGTGGCGAACGATCCAGGCAATCGGATCGATCGTATCTTCCAGATCGTCGGCCGCGGGCGATGGAAACCCCGCCGCGACGTTGACCGTGGCAAAGGGAAGCAGCTGCGGAGAGACCGCGATGCGGGCGAAATGAAGGATCATGACCTTGCAGAACATAAAGCGAACATTTTACATATAAGAAGCGCGATAATTCGGCTGTCAACGTTAGGATGAAAAGCATGGTTATGACCCAACGTCCGCTTCTGGAGGACCAATGATCATTTGACGCGGCTGTTTCCAGTGGCGGCGAACCTGGCCGAACGGCCATAATCCTGATCATTTCGGCACCTGCGTCCGGAATCGAGACGGCGCGACCATGGGTGTCGTCGTCAAGCATTTCGACGATCGTTGGAACTGGGCGGCCTATGATGCGGATACGAACCCGCGCGGCCTGGAGGACACAAAGGCGCTGGCCAAACTTCAGGTCGAGCGGCGCGCACGATCCATGCGCAAGGAACCGAATTTCATGTATAGGGCCGGATATAAATCGCCCAGCGCCAAAATGATGGAGCGCCGCTCATGTGCAATCTCTACTCCATGACGAGCACGCAAGCAGCGATCCGCGACCTTGTGAAGGGCATGACGGACAAGACCGGCAATCTGCCGCCGCTCCCTGGCATCTTTCCTGATACGCAAGCGCCGATCGTGCGAAACGGCGCCGATGGTCTGGAGATGGTCACGGCCCGTTGGGGCATGCCGTCGCCGCAGAAGGCGCTGGAGAACAAGAAGACCGACCCGGGCGTCACCAATGTCCGGCGGACGGAATCGCCTCACTGGCGCCGTTGGTTGAGCATCGAACATCGATGCCTGGTGCCGTTCACCTCTTTCAGTGAATACGACACGATCGACGGCACGAAAGTGCCGGTCTGGTTCGCGGCCAATGATGATCGGCCGCTTCTGTTCTTCGCCGGAATCTGGACGAATTGGACGGCGGTTTGGAAAATGAAGGAGGGCGAGGTCAACGTCGATCGCTACGGCTTCCTGACCTGCGAGCCGAATGCGGAAGTGAAGGCCGTCCATCCGCGGGCTATGCCTGTCATCTTGACGACGGTCGAAGAGCGCGAGGTCTGGCAGCGGGCCGACTGGAATGAATCCAAAGACCTGCAACGCCCCTTGCCGGATGGCGCATTGCGGATTGTGGCGAAAGGCGAAAAAAAGGACGCTGGACCCTGAGCCACTGTTTGCCAGGCCAATCTACCTTCAGACTGAGCGATCCCGCCCAGGAACGGTTCGCGCACGGCATCCGTTTGCATGGAGCGTCATGAGCCCGTCGCTCGCTCGCGGAACTCTGCTCTATTGGATAGAAAGAGACGGACAATGAAAAAACGGATTAGCCTTCGATCATCGCCATCGCTTGCGATGGACAATGCTCTGTCCAAATTGACACCAGAGCAACTTGAGCGCTTGGCTGTCGCCGTGATCTGCGCCCAAAGACGACGAGTGGATCATGCGCAGCGACTGTACGATCGACTCGATTCAATCCAGAAAAGCGCGTCCACGAAGGACGGCGAAGGCGACACGCTGTACCACTATACAAACGCCGTCCTATCCATGAAGGCACATCATCAGATTGCCGCGGCCGTAATCGACAGACTTGGATACATCCCGCAAGGCATAAATTCTGGTGAGCGTTGACGCATCGAGGATGTCGGAAACTGTTATCATGAAATGGGCAATGGCTGCGTGTCGAGACACCCGCCATTGACTTGCGGAATTGAAGAGAATGGCAAGGAGCCGGACACTGGACAACGAAGCCTATAAAAACCGAATGGGACTCGTCGAAACCACAGATCCCGAAGTCGACAAGCCGATTCATAGACGTTCGGGTTTTCGCGGCATACAGGAATTCTCCGAGATGGATGCCGCGATCGGCAAATTAATTCGGGAACGTCGAGACGCTATCCCTCTCACACGCAACGAGCTTGGCGAGTTGCTGGGACTATCAGCGCAAGTGTATGGGCGATATGAGCGTGGGTTCTCGAAGATGACTGCGACACGAATGGTCCATCTTGCCGAACTGCTCGATTTTCATCCGATCGAATTGTTGGGTGAAATCGCTCCACATTTCTTTGGAGAGAACGAGGAAGACGCCGAAAAGAAACTGCAGCTTTGCGTTGGCATATTCGACCTGCCGCCAGAAACCGCCGCCGCTTTCTTGCATATCGTCGACCACGGCATGAAAAGCGGCAAGGGTAGGGCGCTCTCATAGTGGTGGTTCGGCGCAAGGTAAGTCGGAATCGATTGCGTCAAACAGCGGGTCGCGATCTGCATGAATAACGGAACGGCGCGGCTTCTCATGGCACTCGCCATCTTCTTGTCCCTTGCATCCTGCGTTGGCCATGGCTGGCTGACATTCGCAGGCTAAGCGGAGCCTAGCATCCGGGGCATGGCGAAAGGCGCCCTGACCGAAGTCAGGGCGCCACCCTCATGATGGCTGTTCTGTTTTGCCGAGTTCAAGGCGGTAGCCGAATTCGAGCTTGGCGATGAACGGAATGGTGAAAGCGACCGTGATCCGCAATTGACCCTTGTGGGTCATGTGGCGGATCAGTTTATTGGCGATCCGGGACATGAGGCGACCGGTTCTGCGGCAGAAGTGCATTAGTGTTTTCATAGCGTATCTCCTTGAGAGGCTGTTGATGCGTAATCGCGGAGCTCGACTGCGCCGCGGGACCGCTGACCGCACCGCGCAAGCGGTCGCAACGCAGTGGAGAACCCCAACGGGGTTGCGGTCTTGAAGCGGGAACGGGGCGTATCGTGCGCAGCATAGGATTACGCACGGCCTCTCCAGGATCGTTTGAAAACACCGAGCTTCGTTGCTCCGGTCAACTCGTCGATCGCCAATAAACCGAGCCAGGCTGAAAGACTGGATCACGGTCGCTTTCACCATGCCGTTGCGACCCATGGTTTCATTGTGGCCAAAACAGAACAGCCATCATGAGGGCGGGGCTGCGGTTAGCAGGGCCGTTTCGCCGTGTGGGAAAGGAGTACGAGGAAGGGGCGTAGGGGCTTCCTCGGCCATCAGGATGGGGGCTGTCTGCCCCCTATGCGCCTTTAGCGCATTCCCCCGAGGATATTTTTGGAAAGATGATGGAGAAGGGGAGAAAGGGCGGCCGAAGCCGCCCGATCTTAGCTCTCGACAACCTTCTTGTGCAGGAGGTCGAAATCATTGGCGGCAAGGGTGAAGCCGTAGACCTTCTGGCCGTCCTTTTCGTAGTCGCTCTGGCGGATCGTGCCGCGAGTGTGGATCAGGTCGCCGGAGCCGATATTGTCGAGCACCCATTTCATGGCGCGTTCGTTAAAGATGGTCACTTCATTCCAGAAGGGGTTGGACTGGAACTCGCCATTGTTGTCCTTGCGGCCGTATTCGGCGGCGACGGAAACGCGAAGGGTCGGGCCGACTTCCTTGATCTTTCCAACTCGGCCGATGATCTGAAATTCTGCGAATGTCCGCATGATTGTCTCCTGTGATGCGTGTTTCGGTAAAAAGCGGACAGGCTGGGACGCGATGCGATCAAACCAAAAAGCGGAGGGTCCGCAAGGCGGAAACCGCTTTTTTAATTGAAGGGCACTCTTGAAGAGCTGCCCGGTCGCTAAGAGTGGACCAAGCCAGGTTCAGCGTCCGAAACACGCCTCACGGGGCGATTGGGTACGTCTTCGGTTTCATCGGAGGCCGATGAATGGCTTGCGGGAAATGGCTTCATGCGACAGTGGCGGGCGTCGGTGCGACGGCTGCACATCAAACGTCTTAGTCCAATGGGGTAACGAGGCCACTGAACTGCGCTTATACAAAACGCGGGATAAGTCATTGGATATTCGAACTGCGATATGCAGTATGCGATATGCGGACTAGGCGGCCCCCTCCAGATGTTCAGCTTTGGCGTTCTCGCCGGGCTCGACAGTCTCGAACAACAAACGCAGGTCGAGCTAGGCCGCGCTGCGCCGCGCCAAACGGCTGCCTAAACAACGGCCTTGGCGACAAGATCCGGGTCAGCCGCGATCACGCGAAGATAGGCGACGGCATAATCCGGAGCCGTGACGCGCGCTTGCTCCCAATCGCGGAGCGTTCCAACGGGAACACAAAACCGCGTGGCAAACTCTAGCCGCGAAAGCGCGAGTGCGGTTCGCGTCATTCTGACAAAGCGCGCCCGCTGACCCCGTTCCATGGCCTCTGCCGTGACATCGAAATCTTCGGGATCGTTTGGATCAGCCGGCAGCTCGATTTCGTCCGTACTCATGCGTCACCCTCGCTGAATGTTTCAAGGCGACGCAGTTAAGCGGCACCCTCCAGATGTTCGGCTTCGGCGTCCTCGCTCGTATCGACAGTCTCGAACGACAAACGCAAACCCAAGGCTTTGGAGACTTTCAAGATTGTGTCGAGTGTCGGATTGCCTTCACCCGATAGCGCCTTGTTCAATCCGACGCGCGATATGCCGGTTTCGCGTGAAAGCTGGCTCATGTTTCGCGCACGGGCGATCACCCCAAGAGCGCGCGCGATATAGGCTGGATCGTCACCACCTTCATCCATGGCCGCATGAAGGAATTCAACGACATCATCTTCGTCTTCGATATAATCTGCCGCATCGAAACGGCTAAATTCCACGTCTTTCATTGGCTTGACCCTTTCCATGTTTCCGCCAGTTCGCGGGCAGTCTGAATATCACGGGCCTGGCTCGATTTATCGCCACCGCAAAGCAGTATCACGACCATATGGCCGCGCCGCGTGAAATAGACCCGATAGCCCGGTCCATAGGGAATACGCAGTTCGGAAATGCCTCCGCCAACAGACTTGGCATCGCCAACATTGCCGTCTTCCAGCCGCACCAAGCGAGCGGCGATCCGCTGCTTGGCCCGACGATCTTTCAGACCGCCCAGCCACTTCGTAAAAACAGAGCTTTGAATAATCTGAAACATGTGAATACTATAGTTATCACTTTTCGAACCGTCAACTGTAGTTATCAGTTTCGAGCTGCAACTCTAAAAAACCCCCGCCCGAAAGCGGGGGCCAAGTCATCCTCACCACGAAGGACGTAAGCGGTTCCAGCCTTCTGCGGGCCGATAGGGCAGGGCGCTTCGCGCGCCCCGCCCACCAATGTCAGGCCATGCCTTCGGGGAGCCATTTGGCGATCCGCTCGGCCTGTTCGGCAGTGACGCCATGCACGGCCTGTGTCTCCTTGCTACTGAACAGCTTCTCCAACCTGTCGGCCTTCTCGCTCTTTTTCAGCTTGGCGAAGGATTTGGCCGCCGCATCGTTCTCGGAGAGGTCCAGAAGATCGCGCCACAGATCATTGAGATAGGCCCCGCCGACGCGGCCAAAGAAGTTCGTAGCGGTTGGGGTCCAGACCGCCCGAATGTCGGTTTCAACCTCCTTGTCGAGAAGGGCGGCAAGCTTGTCATCGCCAATGCTGACCAGCGCGGCGAGGTGACGGGTCAGTTCGGCCATGACGTGATCGTTCCCACGCGCCCGGAAGGCGCGAAAACCTTTCGCAAGGTCCGATCCAAACGGATCGTCTGGACGGTCTGCCGGTGTGGTCAGGCGCCTATCGAGTTCGTAGCCGTCGCCTGATGTGGTCGGCCAGTTGGCAACGTCAGACGTCCTCAAACCGAATGCGTTTCGATACCCCATCTTGCCGGTAAGCTGATAGGCCAGAAGCGCCAGCAGCAGTTCCGGATTGGCGAGCGCGGCATTTTGCCGAGCGCCGGTCGCCACCCGCGCCAGATCGTCGGCGAGCGCATTGGAAATTGCCGGTTTGGCGGCGGGTTCGCCTGTGCTGTGTGACGAGCCCTGCAGAAGCCCTGCCTCAATGGCCGCCACCTTGTCTTCGTTGCGCACAATACCTTTGGCGCACTGGAAAACGCCTTGCGTATCGACATAGGCGATGATCCCGGCATGGGTTTTCTGTTCGTCGGAGTAATCGCCGTCGATGATGGCCTGTAGCGCATTCAATTCATCGAGGCCGTCGTCATCAAGCACGTCTCCATTGGCAAGCTCGGCCAGCTCGTCATAGCGTTCCGATCTTGCTTCGCTTAGATCGCCCGCTTCGGGGTAGAGCCGCGCCATTTTGGCGTCTTCGATCGTGTGATAGCCGATATAGCTTTCTTCGATGGTTTCGGCCCATTTCCAGCCCGCCTCCGATTGGATCGCCCCGGCGACCTCCGAGAGTTTGTCGCGAAAGATGGCATCGACCAGATCGGGATTTTCCAGCGAAACGACATCGGAAAAGAGGTCGTTCGTGACCTTGCCGCCTGCTTCTGTGTAGGCGTCCAGTCCGATGAAGCGAACGCGCCGGTCTGTGGCATTGATCCGGTCGGGTTTCAGCAGGGTCTTGATCTGGTGTTCGGAGAGATTGCGGGCTTTTGCGATGTCCAGCACTTCAAGACTGCGCTGTTCGTCCTCGCTGATTGTGAAGGCGCTGGCGCTGCCAAGGCCGATGGCGTTTTGGGCCAGCGCATCGATGATCGGCGTCGGCAGATTGGCGAGTGCAAGCCGCTTGTAGACATGATTTTCAGAGACGGCAAAGGCGCGGGCGATGACGGCAACGGTCGCACCGGCCTTTTCCATCTTTCCATAGGCACGGATTTCGTCTGCGGGATGGAGGTCCCGGCGGGCAGCGTTTTCAGCGACGGCCCAAGCCTGCGCTGTCAGACTGTCGGGTGCGATCTGGACGCGCGGATTGGCAAGGTCGGGGTGTTGGGCGATGTGATCGGTTTTGGCCAATAGCTGCAACGCGCGAAGGCGTCGGCCACCAGCAACGATTCCGATGCCGCCCTTGTCGTCACGCAAACCGGCAAGATTTTGGATGAGGCCAGCGGTTCGAATGCTTTCGGCCAGTTCTGCCACTTCGTCATCGGTGACGTTCTGGCGCGGGTTGAGGGGTGACAGATAGAGGCTTTCAAGGGGAAAGCGGGTTTCTTCGGCGGTGATGGTTTCGTGCTTGGACATGGTGTTTGGTCCTTCAAGGGATCGATCAATGGGGAATTGCGGCCAAGGGGCTGGCCGCGCTGAGGTCAGTAGTCTTCTGGAAACATGATGGTCAGGAGCCGCCGCGTTTGGGCGTCGTCCAAGGCGTCTTCGGTGCCGTATTGATAGTCGGCATCGTAGAGGTCGATTTTCCAGAAGAGGTCTTTGCCAAGGGCTGTGACCTTCCCGAAATCATGTTCGCCATATGGGTCGTTGTCGTCTTCAAAGGCAGTTTGCGCGGCGACGGCCTGCATAGCGGCAAGCTGAAACGCTTCGCTTTCGAAAGCGACGGCACGGGTCATAACGACGCGGCCAATGGGGGCGCTCTCATTTGAAGCTGTCAGGCTTTGGCGACGAAAGGCATCGTTCTTTTCGGCAATCGCGGTTGCGCGCGAAACGTTGACAAGGCTGCCGCCGCAAGCCGAGCAGCAATCGGGGATCATGGAATCCAGCGTCTCGGTCGATCCGCAGGACAGGCATATGTATTGAGCCATTTGTGGCCTCCTTAGTGGTGAAGCCCCGTGCCGGTCTTGGTGCCGATCATGAGGGGCGGTCTGGCAAGTGAGCCGCGCAAAGCGCGCGCCTCTCTTGCTGGACTGCCTCCCGGCGAGGGCAGGAGGGGGACCCGTGCCAGGTCTGAGGACGGCGGGAAGGAGGGGAGGGGGATCACCCGGCAACGCAGTCCGGAGCGCCATGGCGGCGAACGGGACCGATGTCGGGGACACCCTGACTGACGCCGGACGAACGGCCTAGGCGCGGGGGAACCGGCGGTTCACGAATTCCACCAAGGAGCGATCGGCGCGCGCAAAGCGCCGATCTCCAGAGCCTCGCCCAAGCGAGCGTTACCCGACTGGGCCGGGACAGGCGTGTTCCGCACGACCATGGGGGCCGTGATGGTGGCTGGCTCGGAAGAGACTGACGACAGCACAATGGGCGCCCAGGAAGAGTGGAGCCGTTCGGCCCGGTGAGGGTTTGAAGAGACCGAATAGGGCGCGCTCACGCATTCATGCGGGATGGGCTCACAATCTCAAATCGAGACTGATTTGCAGAGGTCAAAAGCCATTCTTCATTGGCTTAGACCGTGGTTTTCATTAGAGGAATCGAATGCCTATTTTCCGACGCAGACGCCGCCGGCGCGGCCCCGGTCTCCTTGTCATCATGATCGCTTTGGCCGGTATCTTGCTACTGCGCCAGACAGATCTCGATGCGCTTAATATTCAAGGTTTCGAACTGTCGGACCTGAACTTCGAAAAGCTCGATGCAAAACGCTGGAGCCTGGACGAACTGACCGTCTCGACCTTCGGCGATCAAATCACAATCTGGATCGACCGCCTGAAAGACCAGCTCGGCCTCGACATAACCTCATCCAAAATCACCACGGTTGAAGGCGTGGCACGCATCATCGATGGCGACACACTGGCCATAAACGATCGGCGAATCCGGCTGTTCGGCATCGACGCGCCGGAATCGGATCAGACCTGCAAGATGAAAGCGACGGGAACAGCCTGGCGCTGCGGCGACGCGGCAACCGAAACCCTCGCTCAATTGATTGGGACACGGCCTATTTCCTGCGAAATCCGCGATACAGATCGCTATGGGCGGCTAGTCGGGATTTGCCAGGTAGGTTCGCTCGATCTCAATAGCCGCATGGTCGCTGAGGGTTTTGCGATGGCCTATCGTCGCTATTCGCTTCGTTATGTCGATGAAGAGAGCGCGGCGCGAAGCGCCGCGCTTGGTCTTTGGTCGACGGAATTCGAGCGCCGGAGTGACTGGCGGCGGCATTAGTTTTTACGCGATACGATAAACGCAAAAGAGCGGCCGTGAGGCCGCTCCTGTCTTAGGCGCCGAAGATCTTGATGGCTGCGCCTGTTGCTGCGGCCGTGGCGCCGATCAGCGCCGCCGCGGCCAGGGCCGGGGCGAGCACGGCGTCCCATTTGAGCTTGTTGCCTTCCATGGCAAGCTTGCGGCTCTCGTGTAGGAATTTGCTGCTTTCCTGGATGAGCTTGCCCGTCTCGGCCAGCAACTTCGCCGTTTCGGCACGCATCCGCTCATCATAGAGCGCTTTTTCTTCACTGGTCATGTTCGTATCGCTCATGGCATTTCTCCTTTGAAGATAGAGCAAAGCGCCGGGAGAATCGAGGCTGACGCCCCGCCCGGTCGCCGCCGATCGGACACGCCAGGTCCAGGACCGCCCGGAACGGGTGGCTTGCAAGACGCGTCGCCAGCGCGTCGCCGTCCTTGAACGGTGTGGTAGACTGCGAAGACCGTGTGGGGTGGAAGGTCCGGCCCCGGCCCTTTCGGGCCGGGTGAACAGCCGGACGCCGAATTGTCAAAAAAAAGCCCTGGCGAAGCAGGGCCAAATCATCCTTCACCACGAAGGACGGATCGCGCGGGGTAGCGCGTCCATGCCAACGCTATCACAGACACACAAAAGAGCAATATTGTTTTAGGGGACTGACTGCCCCCTCGACAGCGCCAAAGGCGCATCCCCGTGGATATTTTTGGAAAGATGATGGTTTTGACGAAAAAACAGAAATGTGTTTTGTTAGCGCCACGGTACAGGCGGGGACGCCGATGACCGTGAAAGGTGATACACCTTGGCCGGGATCGCGAGATTCCGGCCTTTTTCATGACATTTCAGAGACTGTGTATAGGCCGACCGCCATTGGACATTATTCGTTGGGTGAGTAGAAGAAGGTAAGTCATTGCACCCGAAACGCGATCATGCCTGAGTCCGCCTTGAGAATAATCCTGGAGGAACCACTGCGCCGGTTGGTGCAGCTTGGTGAGTACCGGATTCAGGTCGTCTGCCTTAAAAATGCCTACCAGACGCAGGGCAACTGGCGCGGCACCTGGATCATGCGAGCTGTAACCTCAGACGATCGTCCTGACTATACGCTTGTGACCGCCCGCACTGCTCTGGAGGGATCGGAAAAGGTGGAGCCCCGGAGCTTCAAGACATTTGCGGGTGTGGTCGGTTTCCTCCATGAAACCGGCTGCATCAGCGCTGATGTCCCGCTCTATAAGGGCATGAGCATCGTCCAACGAAGCCTCGGTCCAAACGATCTGACAAAAGACGACAAGTCGACGTAACATATTCGGCCCATTGGCAGGTCGCTCATTCTCTTCGCAGACCACGTCGCCGCGCCAAACCAATCAGACTCCCCGTAAGATTGAGCTTTCCAGCCCGGAATTTTCGCGTCATGGCGCGGAATGCACCGCCCGGATTGATGACCGGAGTCATCGGATGATCGCGATTGGCGTCCAGCACCAGGACGCAAAGCGCCGCGCCGGCATCTCCCATCACCGTTGCCGCTTCTGTCCAAGCCGAATAATTGATGCCGAGAGATGGCAAAAGGTCATGCGCCCCATCGATCACATCGAGCGGGCGGATTTGTCCATGGTCGCTGCAACGCGCGGCGATGAACTGTTTCAGGTCGGGTCCGGCCAATCGGTAAAGGTAATCCGGTTCCAAAAGAACCTTCAGTGGCCCTTTAGACGCTGTCCGTTCGGCTGCCTCCTTTATTCCAGAGCCCATAACTGCGCCGTCAGGCGCAGTTTCTATTAAATCAAAGTCCGAGGGCTTGCCCGAGGTCCGTTTGTTCACCGGCACGGTACATTCAGAAGTCTGATCTTCCTTGTTCTCTTGTATATAAGAGCGGAAGTTTTGTTCCGCTCGACCGGAAGAATCACACGTCATTTGGACGATCTGATCGGCCTTTATACACAGCGCGCGAGCGGCCGCGACGTGAGCTTCAAGACTGGCAATCGGCAATTGGCGCAGGGAGCGACTTGGCGGCCAGCCATTGAGGGCTTCCGCAAGTGCGGCCCGATCGGGGTGGTTGGCTGAGAGGCGCGCCAGCGCCTTGTTCATTCGACGAAGATAGACGCTGCGTTCCGCGACCAGACGCCTGATGTCTTCGCGCTCCTGGCGAAGCTGATCGCGCAATTCGATCAGGTCGGGAACCATCTCGATAAGGCGTGAAAACACGATGCCGCAACGGCTGAGCGAACCGCGTGAGCCATTGGCCTTGATGCGAAGTTCGATGATCCCGAGATCTTCGCTCAGAACGCGCTCATCATAGCGCAGGGCGCGCGTGGTTTTGTTGAGCGCCAGGGCGGTATCGGCCTGCGAAGCGTAATAGACAGGCTCGCTTGTGCGCGAAGTCCAGTCGCTCGGCCGCGTGCGGCTTATCATGTAGAGAAGCGCAGCGAGCCGGTTGCAGCCAAGGCCGATGGCCGGGGCGATTTCGTTGAGTAGCGTTTCGATCTGGCTCCGATGCCAGCCTTGGGGCAGTGCCGGGTAGGATTCCGCATCCATAATCCGTAATTCCTCATACCTGACTCCAGGCAAGCCGATCCCGTTCGCAAAAGTTGCGTTTTTCGCTTGCCTATGAGGTCGGGAAGGGATAGAAACGGAGCTGTTGACTTTTTCCGTTTCGATTGGTCCTTCTCGACTGGTTGAAATTCCAAGCCCTCGCTTTGGTTGGCGCCTAGCGGGGGCTTTGCTTTTCCAGCTTTGATTTCTGGGCAGTATTCTCCTTTGCTTTTGCTGATACTTACCGGATCGACCGTGGACGAGCGCACTGAGTCCCGCAAACCATCCACCGACAGTTCTGTGGATAGCTTCGATGGTCAGTAATTGACCTTCTCGAACCCGTAATTGCCCTCATAGTCCCGCCATTCGATGAAGACGGCACGCTGGCTGATTGTCGGGCAATCTTCTTTGCTCCACCCGCTTATGCTTCCATAGGTGATCGGCAGGTTGTGAACGGAGCTAGCACTCCAGCCGAAACTACCTTGCGTCCCATAGGTGCCGACATCGACATTTTCCGAACGCCGGCAGTATTCGTTCAGCCGGCTCGAAATCCATTGCTGACGAGCGTATTTGACATGGTAGACGCGGATGGACCGAACGAAATCGAATTCTGGTCCGCTGATATCGGTATCGGCAGCGCTACCGATCCTCGCATCCTGAACCCAATGCAGAAGAGCCGATTTGTCGAACGTTTCGCTGCGAGCCTCGCGCCGAACGGCAGACAAAGGCCTGCTCACTTCCTCTTTCTCGCGTGCAGGAGATTGCGGCGAAGCTTTTTTAATCGACAAGTTTCGCGCGGGCATTTCGGGTCCCCGATAGGAAATGCCCATTGGACAGCGCCAGATTTGCAGCGGAGGTTCGATAGGCCAAGGAGTAATACGACGAATGAATTCTGCACGAGCCGCATCACACACAGATCCCCCCGGCCACCCATCAGCCAGACAGAGAAGAATCGCACAGTCAATTTGATATGATTGTGCAGGCAGTCCTGACGCTACGAGAATCGGAAGCGATATCACTAATACCTTATTTTTACGTATCATTTTTCTATTCACAAAATTATCAGAATGTCTCTTACATAACATAACTCTGTTTTGTTAGTTTGCTGAAAGCGGATTAGCAAGACCAATCAGACATCATTCCTAGAGAGGGGCTGCATCAGTGAGGCAATATCGCTACGCTTTGGCGAAATGCGTTCAATCGGTAGCTGTCGATGACATCGCGAAGCTGCAGCACTGCTTTGATCAGATTGAAAAAGACGTTCCGGATTATGAATCCTGCCGGGCAATCTACGACATGGCTCTGACATCTCTGCCGGTGGCAGCGGCATCCAAAATTGTGCGACAACGCAGATCCACTGTAGAAGACAGCCGCCCGACAGAACCATTGCGTGTGACAGAAGGTCGCATACAACGATGGGCTTCACTCGTTCAGCGATTTGTGAATTATGCGCTTACGACAGACCAATCTCGCGCCGACAGGAATGTCTTGAAATCCTGAAACCTTCGTCGTCAATGGCACTATGAGACCGAGGCACTAACTACCGGGGTTCATGTCTCGATCGTGTGAGCTGACGCATCAGTTCACGCGATAATTCAATGTCTGATTCACCTGCCGGGTTATCTGAAGTTGAAGCGGCCGCTGGCCGCCCGTCGCCCTTGTTCGGGTCATGCTTGGCGCGGAGGAGCGCCATGATCATCGGCCAAGTCGAAAACTGTCCAAGACGTGCTTTTTCTGTCAGGGTACGAAGATAGCCGCCCGCACTCACGATCAAGTGGGACCGCTGGAGAATTGCGCTCACTGTTATCGCCGCCTGAACATCGCCCATCACATCGACGGCGTCTCGCCAAGCGCTGGGGCTGATATCCAGCATCGATCGTGCCGTCTGGGCTGTAGCAAGAAAATCCTTCCAACTGCGTACGGCCCCGGCAGGCATAAGATCGATCAATGCGGGGCATGCATCCAACACGATTCCTAATGGCAATTGCCGTTCCGGCAAGTTCAGCAGGTTGCCATTGGTCATCGCCGGATCAATCTCTCTTCTCTTATTTTCGGAGCCGTGTTCAATTTCAATATGAGGGTCTGGACTTGAATCTTGTATATGACGCTCATTATGGGACTCATTGCCGTCCGGATTCTGCGTATTCACGAATGTTTCCAATAGCTCATGAACTTCAGTCCAAAGCTCCTCAAGCTCTTTGCATACGGCATCGACAACGGTCTTTGAGGGTGTGCGGGGCAATCGTCCGATGATGTCCTGGTAGTGTTTGGAGACCTCTGACCAATTCGCCGGCGCGCGCTCTTGAACGCCAAGATCGATCATCTTCACAATATCGCGTCGCAAAAGCGTCAAGCGTTCACGCGAAACCTTAAATGCTCTCTTTTCGCTCTCGACGTCTTCTGCCATCGCATGGAGTTCATCGGCCCTGGCCACCAGGGGTGATAGGTCAAATCCATAAACCTGCTCGACATCGCCGGACGCACTCTTTCTAGCAAAGCGCTTTCCGTTCGGGCTGTCTCGACGGACAATCAAACCGCATTGGACAAGCACGGACAAATGACGTCTCAACGTCGAAGGGGGCATACCGTTGGCACGTGTCGTCAGGCTTTTATTGGAAGGCCAGACGATCGGCCTGTTCTTGCTCGAAAGTTCTGCATCCGGATAAAAGCTCAGTAGCGCGTTCAGTATCGCCAGAGCGCGGTCGGTGGCGCCGATCGCCTCTTTTGCAATCCGAACAGACCGAAACACCGTCCACTTGTCGACAGTCAAGCCGCCGGGCAAGTCTGCGGCTTCATTCAAGCGAGAAAATTGGCCGAGCGTCATCGACCGCCGCCCGAAGGGCGTCGCTGCGATCAGTGTCTGCATGATTTCACCTATCGATAGGCAGCAGAAATGAGCTCGCCGAAATGACGCATTTGGCTCGATTGAACCTTGACGGATTTTCCCGGAAATGCGATTCTCTAGGTGCTAACTAGTGAGAAGGGCTTCCGGATGTTTTTCGGGGGCCTTTTTCTTTTGCCGATTGATCCTTTCTACGTGTTGTTGGTGCCGGAAACCGGCTTTGTCGAACTCGAAACCTTGGCAGCTGCCAAGGTTTCCGTCCGATCCTCGGAGCCAGCCTCCTGGTTGAATCGTTCAACCAGGCGCGGCAATTCTGCTTGAATGAAGTCGGAAAATGCCTGGCCATATTGATCAGACAGTTTCATACGAATCTCGCGCGATGAGATGGCCGCTTTGGCGATCACGTCTCCAGAGGGACCTTTGAGGGAGAGCAAGCCTGTTTGATCGGCGTTCTCGTTCTTTTCCGACGCTGTTTGCCGGGCTATCTGAAATCTCTCATCCGACGTTGAGACCTTGGCAGCTGCCAAGGTTTTTAGAATACGCTTCACTGAGGAGCGATCGCCCTCGATCGCCTTCGCCAGAGCAACCCATCGCGGTCGGCCGACCTTCGGCGCTCGCCCGATCAGCTCGATCAGTTCGACAGGTATAATCGTGTATACGCGCCTCATTTTCGCAAGTTCAGTGTCATCGAGCGAAAGAGCCGCTTTGATATCGCGTGGCCTGACATTTTGTTCGGCCATCCGAAAGGCAAACAATGCGCGTTCGATCCAAGTCAGATCCTGCCGATCAGAATTTTCTATGCCCTGGGCAAGCACGAGTTCCGTATCGCTCATTGGTGATACAACAGCTTTGACAGCCACGCCCAACTCGCGAGCTGCCCTGCAACGGCGATGGCCGAATATAACCTGAAAACGGTCATCCTTTGCGGGATGAGGACGCAGATGAACGGCCACCTGCTGCCCTTCTGCCTCGAAGCGACGCTTAAAGCCCTCGAATTCGGCACTGCGATCATCAGCCAGACGATCCGCGAACGGTGAGGGGTCAATCAATTCGGGGTCAATTTCCTGAATTGCCCCGCCACTCTCTACGACGGCAAGTAGCCTGTCGCGCTCTTGACGTATTTCGCCCAAAGAACGCTGAGCAGCGCCAATGACTCCCGCTCGCGGCACCGCTCGTGACGGCGCTGTGTCACTAACAGTTCCGGAGTTTTCCGCCTCGTTAGTTGCAGATGAAAGTGCGCCAAAATTTGCGACGATCGATTTCGCATTGGGCTTTTTACTCATTTCCGCCCCCAGCTCTGTAAAATCAGATCGAGGATTCTGTCATTGACGGAATCGATTGAGTCTCTTGCCCGCCGCAGCGTATCTCGAGCCACGTTACCGGACTCAAGCTCGTAAAGAGTGCGTTTCGCTAGCCCTGCGCTCTCGATCGCCGTGCTTTCCACCGCCGTCGGCGCCAAAACATCCTCTGCGAAAAGATGGCGCAACATCGAAACGACTTGCGCCTGTGGCTGATCGTTCGGATCGTGGCGGGTGATAAGATAGTGGAAGAAGTCCTGGGCGAGCTCTCCGCCTTCCGCTTGGATGGTTCCGATCAAACCATCCATCATGAGCAGGAATTGGCTCATGGACATGACGTCAAGCATGGCGGGGTGAACGGTGACAATGATGCCGGTCGCCGCGTATATTGCCCCAAGTGTGAGGAAGCCGAGAGAGGGCGGCGTGTCGAGCACGACGATATCGTAGTCGTCTTCGACTTCGCCGATCGCCAGCCTCAGGCTCTCGAAAAATATGCTGTCTCGAGATACCTTCCTGTTGGCCAGAACATGAGGGGTTTCGTGCTCATACTCCATGACCTCAATATTTCCAGGAACGAGGTCGATGCCCGGGAAATATGTTTTGCGAACGATTTCGCGCATCGGCCGCTTTTCGTCTCCATAACGAAGCGCGGCGTAAATCGTCTCGTTCTCTCCTACGTCGAGTTCAGGCTGGGCGCCAAACATTGCCGACAAAGACGCTTGGGGATCGAGGTCGATCGCAAGCACCCGGTAGCCATGAAGCGCCAGGTAGTGAGCCAAATGCGCAGCAGTCGTCGTTTTGGCGCTACCGCCTTTAAAATTGATGATGCCGAGGACCTGAAGATGCTCGCCCTTTCGGCGATGCGGCAGGTAGCGCAGCGCGTCTGAAGGCTTCTGTTCCGCAAAAAGGCGGCGTAACTCATTGACCTGATCTAGCGTGTAGACACGGTAGTTGTTTTCCAACCGATCAGGAACGGGACCTTTACCCTCATTGGACAACAGACGAAGCGTCGGCTCTGGTATCGTTGTAAGCTTCGACACCTCGTGCGTCATGAGACGGCGAAGTGATTTCTGAGCCTCTGGCGGATACATGCGCTCCCGGATCGACTGAAGCTGACCGGACAGGAGACCAGCATGACGCATGATCTTCTGCTCGGGACTTTCCGGTCTTTGATTGAGCGACATGTGCCTGTTCATGTGGTGCCTTCGCTGCTATCGGGTTCGAGGTGATATTCTGCCTCTAACCCGATACACACCATCCACGATTCTTTGATTCCGTCCAGCTTTTTTTGGTTAACGAACGCTCAACACAGCAGTACAGGCTATTTGGCCACCGATATTCGAACATCTTGGCTATGATGCAATGCACGCTTATCCGAAGGTCGAACTTGTCGGAGATGAAGTGGACGATCAGTCAGATCGCCTTGGCAACGGGCACTCGATCCATATGGCCAAGCCCCGGAAAGGGCAGGACAAAATAGTCCAGGAATCCGCAATGGCTATTCGATTTTAAGAGACGGTCATCTCTGATTTTTAATCAGAGAACCGATTTAACTTTGATCGAATGATCACCTTCTCAGCGGACGACCGATCTGATGTCGGGCTAATATTTGACAAGCTGGAGTCGAGCAAACGATCCCACTCGCTGTCCACATGCAACCGGGTTGATGAAGGTTTTTCACTCTTCTTGGGCCAAACAGTTCGAAAGGATAAAATGCGAATGCGTTTCACGTACTGAATAAGCCTCTGAGATCGTGATACAATCGACATATCTAGTCCTGCATGGTCGATAGTGCCGGGTTGTCGGCTGGTGAATCGCACACAGAGCTGACCCGGTTAGATACAAGACCGAGGCGTCGATCAATCTTTCTTGATGTGATCACTGATTTGCGGCCTAAAAGTGGCACTTTGCAGTGTTGATCTTATGCGGCTGTCCATCAATGTAGGGGGCAAGCTCCCTTACCACGGGGTTTACACCCGGTGACTATTAGAGCCTCGACTGTTTCTATTATGCCGATCTCCCCTCCAAGGGGAGGCAATCGACAGAGACGTGAGCTTCCAATCTATGGAGCGAGTTGCGGTAAAGTCCTCAGCGGAGGTGACCTGAGCGCCGACTTCCTCCAGCCTTTGGGAGGATCCGCCGGTTGATTACTGGCCTCATGCGGCCCTGGTTACCAGTCTCGATTTTATTGCAAATTCCTGCAGCGTGAGATTGCCGAGGGATGAATGGGTCTGATCCGGTTGTACCTCCTTCCAGGCGGTGATCTTCTGGCGGGCCTTGGCCAGCGATGAGAACAGGGTTTAGTTCAACAGATCGTCCCGGAAGCTGCCGTCGACGACTCAATGAATGCGTTTTGAATTGGCTCTCCCGGCGCGATGTAGTGCCAGTCAATCCGTGTTTCCTGGCATTATCTGAGCATGACCATACCGGACAGTTCCTTCCCATTCTCGCTGACCACGGTTCTCGGCCTGTCGCGCCGGGCTTTAATCGCCGAAAGTTCCCGCGTCACGCGCAGTCCGGAAAGCGACGTGTCGGCGACAAGGGCAAGGCACCCTCGGCTGAAGTCATGAACGATGACGAGCACGCGGAACCGACGACCGTCGTTGAAGGCGCCCGAGACGAAGTCCAGGCTCCAGCATTGGCCTGCGTGTGCCAAGAGCCCGTTTCCGGCCGCCGCGCTCGAACACGGGCCGACTTGGAAGTTCCGACACCGTATCCCCGCCATTCCTGGCTTCCAAAGCGACCTTCGTCTTGAACTATGGCGAATGCTGCATGCATTCCAACATCTCTGGTCTCCTCAACGAAGACCGGTAGACAGTAAAACTTGGCTTACATTAGAGTTCAAACCCAATCAGCACATTGAATGAGCGTCGCAAATCAGATTCAGAGCGTCCAGACGGTTTTCTGGGAGGTGATGATGAGTAGGCTTTTCTGGTTGAGCGATACGCAGTGGGCCGTGATTGAGCTGCATCTGCCGAAGAACCAGCCCGGCGCGCGGCGTGTCAATGACCGGCGCCTCATCTCGAGCATCATTCGTGTCCTCAAGACTAGGTACCGCTGGTGCGACTGCCCGCCGGAATACGGCCCTTCAACGACCATCTAAAACCGCTTTAACCGCTGGTCACGTCGCCAGTTATGGGCGAAACTGGTCGAGGCTTTAGCTGGCACCGTCGCGATCACGGAAAGCACATCCATCGATTCTACCTATATCAAGGCGCATCGCTCGGCGCATGGCGGCAAAGGTGGGCGAAAGCGCAGGCTATCGGCCCCTCACGCGGCGGTCAAACCAGCAAGCTTCATGCGCTGACCGACGTACTTGGACGACCTTTCGCCTTTGCCCTCACGCCCGGAAACGTCTCTGACATGAAGGCAGCCCCGGTGCTGCTGTCGCAGTTGAATGGTCCTCACTACCTCCTCGCCGACAAGGGCTATGATGCCAGTGCCATGCGATGTGTCTTGCGCAGGCAAGGGACCGTCCCGGTCATTCCTGGCCGCCTCAACCGCACGCGGACGATTGTCTATGACAAACGGCGCTATCGAGAACGCTTTCTGCCGTCTCAAGGACTTCCGCCGCGCGCAACCCGTTACGACAAGCTCGCCCACAACTTCCTGTCCGCCGTCGCCCTCGCAACACTCATGGCGTTCCGGGTCTGAACGAGTCTCGACCCTAGGCCGCGTGGACAAATTTGAGCCAGTATCTGGCGGTAGCGAGGTGGACCATGCCGAGGAAGCTGTTGGCGAGTTGGTCGTAGCGGGTAGCGATGGCGCGGTTGATCTTGAGGTGGCCGAACATGCGCTCGATGCGGTTGCGCTGCTTGTAGAGGGCCCGGTCATACTCGATCTTCACCCGGCGGTTGGAGCGGCTGGGGATGACGGGCTCAATGTTTCGCTTCGCAAGGTCGGTACGGATCGCATCGGCATCGTAGCCCTTGTCGGCAAGCAAGGCATTGGGGGTGCGTTCGGGTAGGATGATCAGGGCATCGTACGCCTTGCAATCTGCCGCCTCGCCGCCCGTCAGGTGGAATGCGAGCGGTCGCCCAAGGGCGTCGGCCATGCAGTGAAGCTTACTGGTGAACCCGCCCCGCGAGCGGCCAAGAGCGCGTCGATGAGCCCCCCTTTTCCGCCCGCTGCAGAGACATGGGCGCGGACGGTGGTGCTGTCGATGCTGTAGTGGCCGGCGTCGGCCATGATCTCGGCCAGCGTCACCGCGACGATCTCCCAGATCCCAGCCTCGCTCCATCGCCGGAACCGTCGATAGATAGTGTTCCAGCTCCCGTATTTTGGCGGCACGTCGCGCCACGGCGCCCCGCACCGAAGCCGCCAGAGTATGCCGTTGACGATCGAACGGTTCTGTTCGGGAGGCCTGCCCCGACCCCGGTTCTTGCGCTCGATCGGCAGCAGGCCCTTGAGGATGCGCCATTCCGCTTCGGTGAGATCGCCCCGGCTCAAGCCTACCTCCAAAAGGCAGCCTTGAATCAACCTCGTCGCACTGCGTCAATCGCCCCATGCGACTGTCAGCACCGCGATTGCGCCGGCCGTCGCTTTGCGGAATAAGTCTCCTGTGACAGCCATCCCCATAGATGAAGCCACACCACGAGCATCGACGCTGAGGCTGGCGGTGATGGGGTTCCTGACCTTCTGGTGTCCCTATGTCTTTGTGTGGTTCATCCAAAAACCCGAATACCCAACGATTTTCCGCCGAGCCTTTAATGCGTGGGCGATCTTCTGGTGCGGCTGCGCAGTGCTGTTCTTCGTCGTGCAGTTCGTCACAGGCGATCAGCCCGGATAAGCTCAGGCCCTCCCGCTCCGAATTTGTCCACGTCGTCTAGTGTCCGATTTGCGGGGGTGTAGCGCAGTCGAATTTCCCAGAGGAGTTCATTTTCGTGTAATATTTCAAAATCATATCGACCTTCAGAGTTATGTATTACTGTTGCAATCTAGATATCTGAGTGGCATGAGATTGCTGAACCAGAGATCAGAAATTTTCGTTGAAAGAGCGACTAGGCACTATGAGGAGTAGGTTGGCACAACATCTCGATGATCTTCATGATTGGTTTTGGAGACGCTTGGCATCTAGGGCCCGAGCTCCGAAAAATGGCATAGTCGAATTTCAGGAGCCGAAGACCGAACGCCTTTTAGAGGCCGATATCTGCATTGTAACCTATTGCGGTTTTCCTGGAGGCAATGCCGTGACCACCATCACTGAAGCGCAGACCTTCAGAGACGCCGGATATGATGTTGCGATCGTGAACTGCAGCATTAAGAAAAGTCGATGGAAATGGGGCTGGGTATCAGAGCGGTATCTCGCCGTCTCCGACCTGATGTATCTCGGCCATCGCCTGCGGCGGATCAGCTGCCGAACAGCGATCATTCGAGGCCCTCGTATGGTGACGACCCGGAACTTCGAGCGACTGGCGAAGAAGATGTGTCCGGAACGAGCAATTTTCGTGATCAACAATTCCGCCTACAACGAAGACGGCTCGGCAATCTTCTCTTGGGCAGACCTTCATGAACGGATCGGGGCGCTCGGATGGCCCGCCGTCGAAATCTGTCCTACCGGGCCGATAATTCGCGCTGAGTGTCTGCGCGAGATGCCGGCAGAAGAAATCGATCTTTCCGATCGCGATTGGCCCCCGGTCATCGACGCCTCAGCATTTCAATTTACGCCACGCTCGCAGCTCTCAGAACCAATCGTCATCGGCCGTCACGCCCGTGACCATCCCGGCAAATGGCTCGACGAACGCGCGGAGCTTTTAAGAGTTTATCCAGACAACGATCCATCGATAAGAGTTTCTATACTCGGGGGAGCAGAAACAGTTGATAGAGATCTTGGCGGCATACCGTGTACTTGGTCGGTCGCGCCATTCGGGCTAAATAGTGTCCAAGACTATTTAAGTACATTAGACATCTTTGTGAATTTTCCGTCCCCTAGTCGACACGAAGCGTTTGGCCGAACGATCATCGAGGCAATTCTTTCGGGTTTGCCGGTCATCCTGCCGTCCCGTTTCGAGGCGACCTTCGGAGAACTCGCCTTTTATTGCGCTCCGCAGGAGGTTCGTAATCTCATCGGAAAAATCGCTGCGGATGATCCCGGACGAATGGTTTTCTTGCAAAGGGCAAAGGAGGTTGCGACAGATCTCTTCTGCTCTCCCAGCCTGCTTCTGCGCCTGGACGCTCGCACGCAAAATCAGAAACCCGTTCTAGACGGAGCGGCTGCGCGCTGGCGTCAGACGATACTCTCTAGCTTGTAGTAGGAATTGAGGGCCGCAAGGACTTTCTCGCGGTCCGCGTCCGGCATCTCGTCTAAGCTCTGCGCACAGAAGGAGAAAAACCCGCCGCTGCAAAGTTCCGACATCGTCTGCGTAAGTTTGGAACCGGTCGGGCGACCTGGCTTTATATAACCGACATCTGTCGGAACACATACCGGCGCGCCGGCTGCGAGCTCAAGGTGGCAGGCAAGGCCGATCGGTGATATTTGGTCGATGGTACGAAATCGCGGTGCAGCCTGTTGTCGAAGTACTTCGGAAGGCTGTTTCGAGAAATATTTCGAAAGCGTCTCGCGCCGCATAGGCTGCGGCTGATGTTCCAAAAGAAAGTATCTCGCCTCATTGCCTACTGTACGAGCGGCCTCGCATTGAGCGAGACGATAGCCCGGCCGCGGCTTCCGTAACGACTTCAACCAGCGGCTGAAGCCCGAAGGAATGCGTGTGTAGGTTCCTCGGAGAATTGGGTGATCGCCTTCAAAAAAATCAGTTTCCGAAACGGGCCGGCCGATAAATATGTCATCATTAAGATAGATAAATTTCGAGTGGAGACCGGGTATCCGGTGGATCATCGTTTCGATCGAACGCGAGGAAAAAACCGGAAGCAGGTCAGCATGCTCTCCAAAAATCTCCTTATGATCGACGATCCTGACTTGGCCCTCATAGCTTGATGAGGATAGAATGTCGGAGATCGGCCAAGGGTACTGACCGTCTGTAACAACATGGATGTGCCGAAGTGAACGGCAGAAGCACAATAGCGACAAAACGCAGAACCGGAGTTCTCCCGAATTTGAAAAGCGCGTCTCTTTTGTTGCTTCTGGATGGGCGCTCGGATCGTGGAAGACGGCACGCTTCTCCAAGTGAGTTGGATCGCTTCCATCAACCCATGTGATAACGGCATCGATCATTATCGTTCCCCATTTTGTGCCTCCAGATACACCCGTCTCATCTAGCAGTCGGCGCCGCCATAGACAATTTTATCCTGCTCTATTAGTGAAAACGACTATCTGCGCAACTCTAGGATCTGGGAAGCATTCTCGAACATGTAAAAGACGGCCGCATTGATTAGGCAAGTTTCGGAAAGAGGCGCCGCTACTGCCTAGTACGGATTGACATACCTCGGAAAGCGCACCTGTGGACCTAGAAGGGTTGCCCTTTAGAGAACGAGATTTAAAGGAAAAGCATAACCTGCAATGCGTATTGCACTGATACCCAAACTGATACGCGAACTTCGCAAGAAGGCGGATCAGTCGATCGTCGCGCGGCTCGTTAAGGAGAATTTTAAGGAGCATCGCGTCAACTATTTTTTGGCCATGATCTCAATGCTCGTTGTGAGCGGAATGACGGCGGCCACCGCTCTCATCGTAAAGAATCTACTGGAAGCAACTGACGACGCGACACGCATGCTTACCATTGCCGGGGTAGTATGTGCGATTTTCATCGTAAAAGGCGTTGCCGGCTACATGCAGATATTTATGATGTCAAAGGCAGGTTTCGCGATCGTCGCCAGTCAACGACGTCGGATTTACGACGCGCTGCTTGCGCAGGGGGTTTCCTTTTACGACCGGAAGAAGTCCTCAGATTTAGTTGCTCGCGTTTCCCGAGGCACCGACGCCATTCGCGGGGTGATCGACACATTGATCACCACTTACATCCGCGATCTCACCTCGGTCATCGGTCTGACTGCCGTAATGATCTACCAACTGCCTTGGGTCAGCCTCCTCATTCTCGCTCTTGGTCCTATCACTGTGTTTGCGATTCGACGCATTCTAAAGAGAGTTGATGCGTTGAGTTCAGAGGAGCTGCAGGGCTACTCGCGTATAGTCGAGCTGATCCAAGAGACTGCCGCTGGCATCAACGTTGTCAAGGCGTTCTCACTCGAGAACCAAATGCGGCGTGATATGCACGATGCCGTCACCGACGTTGAGAGCAAACAAAATTCGCTCATACGGCTCCAAGCCGCAACATCGCCCATAGTGGAGACATTGACGGGTGTAGCAATCGCGTCGGTGTTTATGTTTGTATCCCTTCGGTCTTCTCTAGGCGACACGGCGAGCGCAGGGCAACTCGTGAGCTTTATCACAGCGCTTCTCTTGGTCTATACGCCGGCCCGTCGCATTGCGCGCTCCCGGGTGCAGCTGCACTCGCGCCTTAATATGGTGAGGCGCCTTTACGACGTGATCGATACGCCCTTGAGTATTCAGGAGGCCGAAGAGCCGAAAAACATTGCGCTCGATGGTGCCGGGGAGGTTAGATTCGAGAATGTCCGCTTCACCTACGGAAAATCAAAGAAGGCGGCACTGAAAGATCTCAGTCTGGTGTTCCCGTCGGGAAAGTTCACCGCGATAGTCGGACCCTCTGGCTCTGGAAAATCTACCATTATTAATCTAATCCTGCGCCTATACGACCCTGCCAAGGGCAATGTTCTAATCGATAACTTGCCTCTGCGAGAAGCCAGTTTCGCATCACTCCGCGCAATGGTTTCCTACGTAAGTCAGGACGTGTTCCTGTTCGCCGACACGGTCGAACGTAACATTACGGCGGGGCGCCAGGATTTCACTCGAAAACAGGTGATCAACGCCGCCAAAGCTGCGGACGCACATGGCTTCATCATGGAAATGAAAAATGGCTACGAAACTGTTCTTCATGACAAAGGTTCAAACCTCTCCGGCGGTCAGCGCCAGAGGCTTGCGATCGCGCGCGCGATCATCCGGCAGTCCCGCATTCTTATCCTGGACGAAGCAACCAGTTCGCTCGATGCCTACTCCGAAGAAGCTATCAAGAATGCGATCGACGAACTCAGTCACAACCGGACCACCATCGTGGTGGCCCACCGCCTTTCCACCATCATGAAAGCAGACAAAGTCGTGGTTATTGTGGACGGCCAAGTGGCTGAATCGGGTAGTCCCTCCGAGCTCCTATTAGGCAGGGGTGTGTTTAGAGAGCTATACGATAAGCAGGATCTTTCCATTGATCCATTCGAAGAGAACGGGTTCCCTGCAGACGATGATGGGGTTGGAGAGAATGGACGTTACGACCCCACACTCAGTTCCCACTAGCGGACCGGCGACCCAAGGATTAGTGATGACTGCTTGACGTGCTCCCGATTTTCGGAGCGTTTTGAGCTGGAATTCTCCAATTAGGTGAAGTGCACCCCGTCTTTGGACCGCCCCGAGCCGGAACTTCCGGGGGTTGAGCTGCTGCCGGTTTCGTGGACACCGAGATAAGGTGTTTTTTGGAACTGGAGAGTTGGAATGCAGAGACGGAAGTTCAGCCGCGAGTTTAAGCTTGAGGCGGTAAAGTTGGTCAGGGAGCGGGGCGTTTCAGCCGCCCAGGCTGCTCGTGATCTGGACGTGCACGAGAACGTGTTGCGCAAATGGGTTCGCGAGCTGAGCGCTGACCCTCAGCACGCGTTTCCGGGCCACGGTCAGATGAAGCCCGAGCAGGTGGAGATCGATCGACTGCGCAAGGAAGTCGCGAAGCTGAAGGCGGAGCGCGACATCCTAAAAAAGGCCGCAGCCTACTTCGCGAGGGAAGCGCTATGAGGTTCGCCTTCATTGCGAAGCACCGGGGCATCTGGCCGGTGGCATGGCTTTGCGAAGCGCTGGATGTATCCCGATCAGGCTTCCATGCCTGGCTCAACCGCAGCCCCAGCGCTCGCTCCCGGCACGACGAGGTGCTGGTGGCGGTGATCGACCGGAGTTTCAAGAGCAGCGACCGCACCTATGGTGCTCGCCGCGTCTGGCATGATGTTCTGGCGGAAGGTCTCGCCTGCGGCCTGCATCGCGTCGAGAGGCTGATGCGGAAGAACGGTCTGCGCGCCCGACCGCGCCGCCGTGGGCTGCCGAAGGACACTGGCGAGCGAGCCACGGTGTCGGAAAATATCCTCGATCGTGCCTTCGAGGCATCAGCACCGAACCAGAAGTGGGTGGCCGACTTCACCTACATCTGGACCGCTGAAGGATGGCTCTACGTTGCTGCCGTCGTCGATCTGTTCTCTCGCCGTGTCGTGGGTTGGGCGATGAAAGCGGAGATGACGGCCCAGCTCGTGACCGACGCCCTCATCATGGCGATCTGGCGAAGAGGCAGGCCGGACAGCCTCATGCATCACAGCGACCAGGGCAGCCAGTATACATCCGAGCAGTTCCAACGCCTGATGGCCGATCATGGCATCACATGCTCGATGAGCCGGTCGGGGAACGTCTGGGATAATGCAGCAATGGAAAGCTTCTTCTCATCGCTGAAAACTGAGCGGACAGCCCGCAAGGTCTACAGGACGAGGGACGACGCCAGGGCGGATGTGTTCGATTACATCGAGCGCTTCTACAATCCTCGGCGAAGGCACTCGACACTGGGCTATCTGAGCCCAGTGGAGTTCGAGGAGCAAGCTATGCTAGCTTAACTGCGTGTCCGAAAAACCGGCAGCAGCTCACATGCGTTTGACTTCGGACGGGGTCAGTCCGCCATAGCGCTTGCGCCAGTTGTAGAACGTCGCGTCGCTGATTCCCGCCTTGCGGCAAACCTCGGCAACCGGTGTTCCCTCATCCGCCTGGCGCAGGATGAAAGCGATCTGCGCTTCCGAGAACTTCGACTTCTTCATGGAACTCTCCTTCTCCCGTCCACGGGATCATAATTGGAAAATTCCAGTTCAAAACGGTCCGAAAAATGGGAAGCACGTCACCGCCATTTCAAGGTGCCTAGCTTGGGTGCCGGTTTGGTCGGCTAGGCTGAGAAGACGTTGGTTTGATCGAGCTTCCGCCGCGCCATCGCGTTCCGAGTATCGAGTACGAGCCTCGCTTTGGATGCTAAAACAGGATAATCGAAAGCATCATGATCAGTCGCGATTAGCACGAGGTCATAAACGTGGTCCTCAATAGATTTCGGATTGACCGAGCGACGTCCATGCAGCTCCGGATGATCGCGGAGTTCCGGGATAACGGGAACGTGTGGATCCGTGTAGTCAACATTTGCGCCTCGCGCTGCCAGCATCTCCATCATCACCGTCGAAGGACTTTCTCGCATGTCCGAAACGTTCTTTTTATAGGCGATCCCCGCGACGAGAATGCGGGACGAACCCACCGACTTCCGCAATTCGCGATCGAGTACCTCTTCGAGGCGGCGCACGACGTAGCGCGGCATACTAAGGTTAATCTCGCCTGCAAGTTCGATGAAGCGTGTGGAGAGGCCATATTCTCGAGCCTTCCAGCTGAGATAGAATGGATCGATCGGAATGCAGTGTCCCCCGAGCCCCGGCCCCGGATAGAATGGCATGTATCCGAAGGGTTTGGTCGCGGCGGCCTCAATCACCTCCCAGATGTCGATTCCCATTGCGTCGTAAATCATCTTAAGCTCGTTGACGAGCGCGATGTTCACCGAGCGGAAGACGTTTTCAGTAATCTTAACTGCTTCGGCCGTCGCGGGCGTAGAGACGGTAACCACTCGATCAATAAAGGCATCGTAGAAGGCGGAGGCAAGATCATTCGCATCCCGCCCTTCCCCCGCGACTATCTTTGGAATGGTCTTGGTCTCGTGCACGGTGTTGCCGGGGTCCTCGCGCTCAGGTGAGAAGGCGAGGAAAAAGTCCTGTCTACTCATTAGGCCGCCAGCCTGGAGAATCGGCTTCATAACCTCTTCTGTCGTGCCCGGATAGGTAGTCGATTCAAGGACGATGAGCTGTCCTTTGCGTAGGCTCGCAGCGATCATCTCAGTCGTCGCGATCACAAAACTAAGATCGGGCTCTCGATGGGAGCTGAGCGGCGTCGGTACGCAGATGACGATGACATCACATTCCGATAACCGCTCCAAATCAGTCGTCGCAGAAAAACAGCCTTGATCCACAACGCCGCGTAGCCGTTCGTCGGAAACCGCATTGATGTAGGACTGACAGGACAAGATGGCTTCAACCTTTCGCGGATCAAGATCAAAGCCAATTGTCGGAAACACAGACGCCGCACTAACCGCTAGCGGCAGGCCGACATATCCGAGCCCGATAATGCCGACAGTCGCATTGCGGGACTGAAGCTTGGTCCCTAGAACATGTGAGTAATTCATAATTTCTCTAATTTCCAATCAAGATTTACCAGAATAATTTGGGTTGCACTATAACTTGTAGTGGAATTTCCCATTGGTCGGGATCGCCCTGCAGATGCAGCTCACACATGGCCACCGCTCGTCGTTTTGTTGTGCTCCAATACACAAATTTTTAAGCTGCGGACACTACAATTTTCGAGGAAACGAACATTTTTTGACCTTCCCACGGGTTGTTTTAATTTTGATTGGAGCCGCTCGCCTTGAGGAGAACTATGAAGCGAGCGAGATTCACGGGCGAGCACATCATCTGGCTGAGTATTAGGCGTGCCCACGAAAGTCGTCCTTTATATCCGCGCTATCCGGGTCCCGCCGTTCTGGCGCTCCGAAGAGATCGCGCATAATATCTTCTAGCCTTAAAGGGTAAAATTGGTTAATGAGGTTCGTGATCGGCACTACGTCAAACAGACCTGAACCTTCAAAAGATCTAGGCTAGGGCGAACCTCTTAGAAGCGAGCAGATGGAAGCGACAAGGCTGAGTTAGCGTGAACGATAAGCAGCAAACCAATGTGTTCGTCCTTTCAACGGGTCGATGCGGCTCCATGACGTTCTCGCGCGCATGTAAGCATATCGAGAATTATACGTCCGGCCATGAGACGCGAACTAACCGGCTGGGGGTTGATAGACTTGACTATCCTCCTGGACACATCGAGTCCGACAATCGGCTATCCTGGTTCCTCGGTCGCCTCGACGCTCGTTTCGGCGACAATGCTGTCTACGTCCACCTCATGCGGGAACCGGAACGTGTCGCGGAGAGCTACAATCGCCGTTGGACCTCTTACGGCTCTATCATGTCTGCCTACGCGCGCGGGATCATGCAGAGCCGGAACGAGGGCATAGAGGTAGCCCGTGACTACGTCCGCACGACGACGGAGAACATTGAGCACTTCCTAGCAAACAAGACCCGCGTTCATCGCATCAATATCGACGATCCCATCGAGGATTTTCGCAATCTCTGGGACGATCTCAGGGCGGAGGGGGATCTGGATGCCGCTCTCACCGAGTTCTCCCGCAGGCACAACGAGTCCGCACCAAATCCCGAAAATGCGCGAGACCTGACGCGCGCCGACCGTCTGGCGATCGTTCTGGAAAAGGAACGACGTCTCAGATCGGTCGAGCGCGAAAAAGCTCGAAAACTAGCCAACGAAAGGGACAGACTGTGCGTGAAATTGGACAGGTTGCGTCGGGAACGGGACGGCCTCCGTGCGGACAACAAGGAGCTTGCCGCCGCGAGACAGGAACTGCTTAAGTTTCTCAAGGAGATCCGGAAAGACCGGCTGTTCCGGCTGATCCCTTCATTTCGCAAGTATCGAAAGCGCAACTTGGAAGCGGACGGGCGCGTCGGGAAGTCGAGAGCGATCCGCCCCTTTCGGGATAAGGTCTGGGAAACCGCCCTTTGGTCGCTTTACGAGGACCACGCCGAGTCAGCCTTCGAGGCGATGGTGGATTCGGACAATCAGGATATGCGTATACGTGCCCATTGGGCGCTCGCACGCAAGCAAGGTTCACGAGGCGAGGTGTCGGCAGCTATCGATCATCTCTCCAATCTGCGCAACATATTATCCCGGAACAAAACCCCCACCGACATCATGCTTTATGAAGCAGCAATGCGGGACGCTGGCGGCGTTGCAGACGCGGCGGACGCGCTGATCGACCAGGCCGAACGCGCAGGGGCGCCTGAGGTAGAGGTCGCGCTGACTCGCGCCTCGCATGCGAGTGCGACGGGCAGGCCGATCCGCGACTGGCTCGCTGCAATCAATCCACTCTTCGAAAAAGCGGGGGTTGCGCAACTCTCCGCGCGCGACCCGAACGCTCCGGCTTGTTTTTCCAACCTCACGCACGACGCCCCGCCCGATCCGCGGTCGAATGAAGCAAAGGTGTCGGTGATCATGCCTGCCTTCGAAGCAGAGCAGACGATCGACTACGCAATCGATGGCGTGCTTGGGCAGACATGGACCAATCTCGAACTCATCATCGTCGACGATGGAAGTACGGACGGCACTTGGGCGCGGATCGAGGCCCGCGCGGCGACGGATGACCGGATCGTACCCATCCGCCGCAAAGCGAACGAAGGCGCATACGCCTGCCGCAATGCTGGCCTGCGCGCCGCGACCGGCCGGTTCGTGACGGTCAACGACGCGGATGACTGGTCGCACCCCGAACGCATCGCCCTGCAGGCGAAGCACGCTCTCGATTCCGGTATCGCCTGCAATACCACCCGATGCGTCTTATTCGACGAACATCTCATATCGGAGCCACGACACCGTCGTAGCCGTTCTATTCCTCTGAACACGTCTTCGTTCCTATTCGACCGCGAAATTGCTCTGACCTTAGGGGGGTGGGACAAAGTCCGGCATTCGGCAGACAGTGAATTTCTGAAACGTATGCAGCTTGCGATCCGTGCCGAGGAATCGAAGCTTGTAGACGACTGCCCTATGGCCTTCGTTTTTGCACGACCAGGATCGCTACTGCGATCCGGTGGTCCCACGGGCGTTCATTCGGCAATCTACGGTGCGCGCGCGGAATATCACGAAGCCTTTACACATTGGCACAAAATAACCGAGAACCTTGCTCTCGGCCCCGAAAGGCCCTTTCCGATCCCCGCGATCACGAAAGAGCGAAAGCCGGAGCCGGTGCGGGTTGCTGTACTCCTTGTTTCGGATTTCTCAGCGGAAGCGTCCCAGGATATTCACATTGAAACACTTCAGCAAATCGTCAACGCAGAACAGAGTGTAGGGCTGCTCCACCTTCCTGCGATCGCACACCTCAGAATACCCGTTGAACGACACGTGCGTAGCATGATCCATGCGTATCGCCTTCCCCTGATCGTGCCTGGTATGGATGCAATCTGTAGCCATGCAGTTCTCGTCAACGGAATTGGACTTGCAACCCTTCCTCGGGGCCTAGGTAAATTCCAAGCAAATGCAGCCTACACACTGGACGAGATCGACAGATCGCTTATCGAAGCGTTTCATCAGGTGGTTGAGGGTGCAAGCGAGCTCCAGCATGTTGCAAGCATCAGGGACGCACTTCCAAGGTCGTCTGTAGCGTTGGGCCCCCCTTAAGCTTCGCCAGCACACGATCGATCCGTTCCGCAAGGTATGGAGCAAGCATGCGCGAGTAGGTCGCCGTAAGATGGTTGGTATCTCGCCAGACAATAACGTTGCCCAGCGTCGCGGGACACCACTCGGACGTACAGATCAGATCGGTCATTTCGATCAGCCCGACGTCATCCATCCTGCTCGCCGCAACGGCAAGAGACGATTCACCGTACGCGTCTTCGAGTGATGTTCTGCACGTCATCGGGTTTTCTACAAGGCACTCGCGGGGATCGATCTTCCTATGGCGCGGTGTATCCTCTATCGCAATGATAGAAATACCTGCCGCGTTAAGTTCACTCCAGACAGCAAATAATCCATCATTGACGCTTCGTTGTCCTTGCCGAACGCGGCCAGCATGCGATCTGCTAAAACTGACGAACAAAACATCGACGCTACTCTGTAACAGAAGCTCGGAGACACGTTCCTGCCAAGTGTCGCAACTCACATAGGGCGTCTCGTCATGGCGCCTCACTTTTGTGGCAGCAAACAGGCAAGCTGATTTTGTAAACGTCAGGAGACGCCAACCGCGTGCTTTGGCGATCTCATCAAGCGCTGGAACCCACTGCGCAGCGTGCGACTCGCCCGCTATCGCTACGGTGAGACTCCCTTTCGGATCTCCTAATTCACAAAATAGCGGATCAGCGTCGGTCTGATTCTGATGACAGTTCTTTGGATAGACGATCGGCAAGTCCTTCTTCAGTGCCGCGAGCGGTGGAATTGGCTCGATACCTTCAGGTGTCGAAACCCCATTCGCCAGAACGGCGGGGCCCGGATAGCGCGGATCGCGCACGTCGACGAGGGTGTTCTCGGCCCGCCAAACGGCCGCCTGAACGCTGGCGGCCCCCACCAGACAGAGGGCGACCATCGCGGCGCCCGCGCGAATTACGCCCCAGCCATGTCCGTGCTGTCCCGAACGCTCGGGTGTGTGCCGGAACCGCTCTTCGACATGGCGCCACGATAGGACCGACAGAACAAGGGTGAGCGCAATGATAACGATTCCGCTCACGAGCCCGAGCGTCTGTCCCGCCGGCGTCGCGAAGATGATCAGCGGCCAATGCCAGAGATAGACTGAGTAGGAAATGTCTCCGAGGCGCCGAAGCGGCCAGTAATTCAGGCCGCGATAGGGGCCGGCGCGCACGTCTCCCGCCGCGATGAGAGCGGCCGCCCCAAGGGTCGGCACAAGCGCCGCCGCGCCGGGAAACGCCGTCGCAGTCGTATATGCGAATGCTGCGACGACGATCGCCGTGATGCCCGCGACAGACAGGCCGATGCGCGCACCCCGGTTGAACGCGGGCTTTGGTGCAAGTGCCAGCAGGCCGCCAAGCGCGAGCTCGAAAGCCCGCGTATGCGTGACGAAGTAGGCCCAGGCAGGATCGTTCGCCGTGATGGCGATGGAGCAGGCAAGGGAAGCCGCAAAGACAATTCCGATGGCAATCATCAACACTTTGTTGAGCGACCATCGCGGATAGCGAGAGATCGTGATGCAACCGATCATAGCCAGCGGCCAGACGACGTAGAACTGCTCTTCGATCGCGAGCGACCAATAATGCTGCAAGGCGGTCGGCGCGTTGTCGGCACCGAGATAGTCAACCGCGTCGAAGGCGAGCAGCCAATTCTGGAGATAAAGTGCGCTCGCAACGATCTGGCGGGCAGTGTCTCCCCAGTGAACCGGACCGACGAAAAAGAAGCTTCCAACGGCGACGAACACCAGAACCAGCGTCGCGACGGGCAGCAGGCGCCGGATACGACGCGCATAGAAATCGAGCAGGCCCACATGACCCGTTTTAGCGGCACCGCGTGCCAAGGATCCGCAGATGAGGTAGCCGGAGATAACGAAAAAAACGTCAACGCCGATATACCCACCCGGCACAAGTTGAGGCCAGACATGAAAAAGCACCACCAGCGCGACGGCAAGTGCGCGCAACCCCTGAATTTCGGGGCGATAGGTGTTACGGTTGCAGACTTGTTCCATCGTCATTCGTAATCTAATGTAAATATTCTCGTTCCAGCCGCTGACGCGTAACGTCGCCCTAATCGTGCCCAGTGCACGCAGACCATACAATCTTTCTAGCGTCAAGAATATGGAGCGCTAGCCATAGTCCGTACAGAACAATTTCCACTTATCAAAGCGATACTGTCGAAAATATTGGAGCGATCATACATGATCCGTCCAGCAAAGTGCACGGTCGCTTAAGGAAAAGAGAGCGAAAGCAAGCATTATGAAGCCAACCGATATTGTCTTTCTTGTGCACGATGTCTCCCGTGTTGGAGGCATCTCGCGGCGGACGCTGAATACACTCAACGGGTCGGCGGGTCGGGACGTGCGCTACTGGTGCTTTTCCGCAAGGAACGCGGGCGGTCTGGAACGGCCCGACGTGACGTTCATTCATGACGACAAAAGCGTCTTAGACGCGGCGCTAGCGGCCCTGCCGCCATTAACCACGGTTTTGGTCAGCGCAAACACGGTGATACGCCGGTTTTGGGATCTTTCCCCTCATCTGACAAATTATCCACTCATCCACCTACACGCGGGACAAATCACTTGGTTCATTCAAAATAATAGGCTAGCGGGCGATATTGACTTCGTCCAGCGATACCGCGCGCAGGCTGTTATCGCCCTGACGCGCGCCGATGCACTCGTACAGAGACAAATGGGACTTCACGGGCAGGATATCGTTTCGCCCCCGTGTCCCCAACGCGACCGCAACGACTACGACCCAAAGATCAACACGCGGATCGGCTATGTCGGCCGGATCGATTATCCGACAAAAGGCACTGACCAGCTACTACCCATAATCCGCGAGATGCGAGAGCGGAAAATGGATCCGATGCTGGTCTATACGACGGATGGAAAGAATAGTCCCGACCTACCACGCTTCGAAGCCTCGTTACAAGAGTTCGGCCTCACAAACGCGGTCGAAATCGTGAAGGATTGTACCGACCCCGGCGTCATCTACCGCAAGCTCGCGTTTGTATTGGTGCCCTCACGACAGGAGTCGTTCGGCAATGTGGTGACCGAGGCTCTCTCCCACGGCGTTCCGGTGATTGCGACCCGCTACGCTCCCGGGCCCGCTGAAATCATCAGGGATTTAGACTGCGGGTTTCTGCTCGACAGGTTCGAACCCAGATCGGTTCTGGATCGTGCCAACCTGTCGCTGACGCAGCGCCGCGCCATGTCGGAAGCGGCGTTCGCGAGGCATCGAGACTTCACCTTGGACGCCTACTACGACGCACTAGAGGACGTTGTCGCGCGCGCGATCGATGCCAAGGCTGCTGGCGTGTCGCTCCCGGTTTATCCAGAGCTTGCGGCTGTCGCCGATCCTCCCGCTGCCTTACTCAAAAGGATATGTCCCCCGCCGACGGACAAAAGAGCGAAATCGAAGAAGGACCTGCGCCCAAAGTCGTTCAGCCGCCGATTACGTCGTCTAATGGGCTAAGAACAGATCGGTACCTTCGTTTATCATTACAATAACCGGCGCTACCATGAGAGCCTCGGCAACCTCACACCGGCCGACGTCTACTTCGGACGCGCCCAGACTATCCTGCAGACACGAGAAAGGACTAAACGAGAAACCATCAACCAACGGCGTTTGCTCCATCGCAAGACTGCCGCTCAAATGGAAAACCTGATGAGCCAGAGTCTCCACTAGATCAGGCAGCCAATTGCCTCAAAACTCTGACGACGGACAATGATCCTTACAATTTCGTAGAAAGACAACACACGACGGGAATAAGTTCCGCATGTTGAATGTCATCGACGAGTTCACCCGGAAGTGACTCGCCATTCGGATCGATCGGAAGCTGAACCCGGTCAACGTCCTAGATGTCCGTTCATCCTGCGCGGCCCGCCCGGTCACATACGCTCTGATAATGGGCTGGAGGTAGAAGATCAGTATCGTGCTGGCCTGGCTGGCGCGGCGGGGATAATATTTCCGAATTGCGCCGACAAGAAGGCATCGCGCAGTGAATTTACTATGCTAAGTCGAGGGAGTTTCTAGAAGTTGGAAAGAAGCGACTGGCAGGAGCCACGGCCGGTGAAGCCAGTCAAATTTTGCGGGTTGCCACTCACGGCGCAAGCGGACCATTACGCCTAAGATAAATGTTCTCGATTGCCGTTGAGCGTGAATTGCACGGAGGACGAACTCATTGCCCAGGTGCACCGTGTCTTGGCTACGACCCCATCTGCCCCGAAGAGATCGCGCATAATATCTTCTAGCCTGTGCGGGTCAAATTGTTTAAATTGGTTCGCGATCGACGCTCTATGATGACTTGATCTTTCAAAGATCTGGCTTTCGCGGAGTCATTGAAGTAGATGGTCGGAAGCGACAAGGCTGAGTTAGCGTGAACGATAAGCAGCAAACCAATGTGTTCGTCCTTTCAACGGGTCGATGCGGCTCCATGACGTTCTCGCGCGCATGTAAGCATATCGAGAATTATACGTCCGG
>NZ_RCWN01000004.1 GCF_003668555.1 Notoacmeibacter ruber
CGAGGTCAACTCCGATGTGACATACCGCGAATGTCGCCGAGGGCTGTCACGGTAGGGTACACCATGATGTTATATTGTCGTCGTCAGCTCTGCGCCCGAAACAGTCATTCCCGCTGTTGTTCCGACCGCCTGAAAGCGGTCATTCGTTCAGTATCGCGATACCGGCCATGTTTCGCAGAGCACGAACTAGGCGGTGGTGACAAAGTCCCGGATGAGAACGGCGTTGAGCGAATTATTCCGGCGTGACAGTGACGCAAACATCAAGCGCCTCGAACGCCGCGACATCACCGATGAAGCTGCCCGAAACCGGCATGACTTGGCGTATGTGACGCGCGACGGCGACCGGTATCAGGTTAAAACCACCCACGCTACGATTCGTGGGGTCGAACATGATCCAGCCGGCGCCAGGCAGGTAGACCTCCGCCCAGGCATGCGTTGAGCCCGAGCCGCTAGAGCCGGTCAGGTTGCGATCCGGGTCGTACAGATAGCCGGAGACGATCCGAGCGCCGAAGCCCAGCGCGCGCACCGCATCGACGAACAGCACCGCGAAATCGCGACAAGAGCCTTTGCCGCGTGCCAACGTTTGGACGGGTGACTGCGCGGATTCGTCTTCGCGCTCTTCGTAGACAATCTGCGCGGCGACGCCCTCGCTAATGTCTTTCAGCAGCGATAGCGTATCCGTGCCCTCCCGGGCGACGAAGCCCCACGCCCATTCGCGCAGCTCTCCGGTGGAGTCGAGATAGGCTTGCAAGCGCAGTCCGCCCAGATCGGCCATCTCGTCTTCGCTCAACAGAAAAGGATAGCTCGACGCCGAGGCGGCAATGTCGAAAACTGGCCACTTCTCGACATCGAGCGTCAGTGTGGCGACGCTGTCGATGATGAGCGCGTCGGCGGGTTCACGAAAGGTTGCCGTCGCCACGCTGTTGCCCGTCACGTCATGCGCCCAGCTGACGGCCGCGGCGGGAGAGACCTCCAGTTTATGCTTGTGAAGACGCAGCGTTCGGCTCTCCTTCGGACGCAGTATCAGCCGATGGGGGCCGAACGCCGTCGGCTGCCGGTAGCGGTAGGTCGTGCGGTGACGCACGATGAGGCGGGTCAATGGGTTGACCCGGCAGCAGCGATAGGGCGACGCGAATGGCCCAGGGTCGGGTACGCCGAGTATTCGTAAGCCATGTCAGCCTCCACATACATGCATGGATCGATCATGATCCAAAACGGCGTCTCATTCCAGCCTTGGGTGGTGCATTTGAAGGACGTCGCATTTTTGGAGTCCTACGAGGCTGATTCCCAACGCGATCGAAGCGTGATTCAAGACTGCTTCTTGGGGGAGGTGGTCTTGGTTCGCGGGTTGATGACGGACGAGGAATGGGCGTTCTTTGAGCTCTTCGTGGTGGTGACGGGTGGCAAAAGAGGCCGGCCGCCTTCAGATCATCGTCGGGTGCTGGACGGTATCTTCTGGATCGCACGCACCGGTGCGCCATGGCGTGACCTTCACGACTATTTCGGTCCATGGACGCGTGTCTACCGCCAGTTCCGCCGCTGGACACTCACCGGCGTCTGGGAGCTGATGCTTGAGGCGCTAGCCGAGAGCGGGGCGGTGCCCGACAGCCTGCAGATGGTCGATTCCACCATCGTTCACGCGCACCATCAGGCTGCCGGCGCTAAAGGGAAACTCAAAAGCAGGGTTTTGGTCGCTCAAAAGGTGGCTTCACGACCAAAATACACCTTCGCACCAACGCCGGGGGCCTGCCCATAGCCGCGGAGATCACCGGCGGAGAAGTCTCCGACTACAAGGGCTATGACGTCGTAATGAACGCCGCTGCGCCGGCTCCGTGCGTTCTCCTCGCCGACAAGGGCTACGACAGCGACCATATCCGTGAATCGCTCGAGGCTGCTGGTGCGGTGCCAATAATACCGGCCCGCAGAAACCGCAAAAATCCTGTTCAGATCGACGACTTCGTCTATGCGCTGAGAAACCGTATTGAGCGATGCTTCAACAAGCTACGCTGCTCACGCCGCCTCGCGACCCGCTACGACAAGACCGCCGACAGCTACCTCGGCTTCATCCATCTCGCCTCGCTCCGCCTCTGGTTCCTGCACTTCGTCAACAGTACCTAGGAAGCGTCAGTCTGCTTTATTTTCTGAGTTTATCAATGTCTCCGTGCTGAGGATGAGCTGCCGTGCGTACGTCCTAGATGCATCTAGAACGCTGGCCTTGCTTACGCCGAAAATGAAAAACATGGCGTGGATGAGTGAGAAAATAGCCAGGAAGACGAGCTTTCCATAACTCAAGCTGACAAACCCCGGCTCAAGCCAAACGATGGCGGCAGCCAGCACGAACACAAGTATATTGAGGAGTATGCCAACGAATTTTAGCCCGAGAAGATTACGTCTAAACCCATAGCTGACATTCTCGTGAAATAGGAGCTTGAAGCGCTCCGTATCACGTGTGCTCTCTCTCAGCCAGAAGAAACACTCATCATAGAAATCGCGTGCAGCTTGAGGGTTATTCCTTTCGTCATCTTCTGATAGAGGGGTTTGATTGATTTTCTCGGCGAGGAAGGTGCGGTAGCGGTCACGCATACCCTTCACCAGCGTAGAATTGTTATGGCACAGGTCGGTGTTATAGGGCTTCCCGCCTGTCTCAGCGAAAAGCCGACGCTCTCGCCGTCTGCCCATGCGGCGCGCTAAGTCCGCTGCCGCGAAGAAAAGAACTGCAATCCCGGCCGTAGAGACAACTTCCGAAAGTCCAGGATCAGTCCAATCCGTGGCCAGCAGCGCAAGAGCGACTGCTGGCGCGATCGTCAGTATTGCAGGGAAGAGACGAGCTCGGATGGAATATGCGTCAAGGAATTCCATGCTCTCTCTCTTCAGTTCCCATGATGCAGTGGAAATCGGTCGGCGTGACTATCAGGAGGATGGCGGGGGGAGCCCTTTCGTCCGCCAACTGCCGCGCGGTTTCGCGATCGAGTTTTGAAGGTCCAACGTCCTCGAGATGACTGTGCCATGTGCCGATATCGAGTAGGCCGCCGCCACTGCGCCGATGTCTTTCTCGAATAGCGGCTCTAGCCCCCTCGGTTCCAAGAACGAAATTCGTCGCACTCCGAGTGCTGTCCGGGGGCGCGGGTAGGGTATCGACAACAGTGATCGTCTTCATGCGAGCACTGCAGCTACCGATAAGAATGCCGCCCGTCTCGACAACCGCGTAGCCGGTGGCTTCAGCTCGAATGCGGTCAGCAACTTCAACCGTCAATCCAACTTTCCATTGTGTCTTCGCAACCGGAATTTCGATTAAGGGCGGAACAGCCAAGTGCCGCCAAATAAGATTTGACGTGTCGCGGTCCCGAACACAAATCGCGATGTGACCTCCATCCTCCTGCTCTTCCCATCGATCAATAATTTCCTCTGTCGCGATCGCCGTCATCGATGACAAGCGAGCATCCGACATGGGCATCGTCAAAGATCCACAACCTTGACCGATCTGAACCTGAGCAAGGCCGTGCGCTTCGTCGAACAGCAAGGCACTCTCATGCGGCGTCGCGGCTCCTGTGAGCACGGCCATCAGATCGACGAGGTTTGGGTTTCGTCCCTGCCCTTCGTGCAAAATGAAGCACCCCTCGCCACGTCCGAAAAGCGCGACTTCGGAAACCCGCGGGGGCAAGGACTCGACCGACGTGAGGCTGAGCGCTTCACGAACGAGGAGGGATGCTGTGGAATTAATCACCACCTCGGCATGTCGCGGTGCAACCTCCTTCCAAATGTTCTCGTCCGCGAGGCCGACAAGAACATCGCCGCGATAGACTAAAGGCGACTGACCAAGTTGTCGGAGGTTCTCGGCTACCACATCAGCCTTCGGCTGAGGGAGCGGTCCTGCAACGGGTCCATATCGAGCCATGTTGTGCGGTACAAGGTTGCTCTTGTCGGTCACAGCCGAGACCGGAATTCCGGCTCTCGCGAGGTGCAGCGCGATCTTCGATCCCACACTGCCGCAACCGATCAAGGCGGTCGCAGCCCGCTCACGCTCATTGGCCACTTGCCTCAGAAGAGCGGGCGACGTCTTTTCCAAGCATCGTATCGGCGCTGAATGAAGGCCATTTTCGCCGTCGAACAGGGTCGAGCGCCCAATTTTGGGGCGGACTTCGATGGCATACGGCAGGAGTTCGATGGGCGTCCGCCGATCCATCAAATCAAATGGCCGACGGGCGCAAAAGACGATGCCGATTGGGATGGGATAGTCGCAGCTCTGGTCCGCCAACATTCGCTCGAGACCGTCCACGAACGATCGAAACTGGCTTCGAAAGCCCAATTGGTCCGCTCGAGCTATTAAATCGGCGATGGAAGTGATTGTTTCCGGGAGGAACTCGGAAGCCACGAGGGGCCGACCGTCAGGCTGTCGGCCGCTCCAGAAAATGCCGACGACTGTTTTACCGTACGACCGTTCAGGAGACGGCGACCACAACTGAACAGGTCGCTTCTTCGTCGCCGCAAAAAGCGCCGTCGGCTCATTCTCGACATCAAAGAAAACTTCTGCGTCAGGGCCGAGAACGGCATCCTGCCGACCAAAGCGATGGAACCCAGCCTTCAAGGCGGTCCACCCGGCGTCCTTACTAACACGTTGCCGGATAAAATCCGTCTCCGCGATAAGGGCGCCGCTAGCCTGGTAGCGAATGGTTGGCTCCCACCCTTGAGCCTCATCCATCAAGGTGCCTTCGGCGGCACGAGCGAGCCAAACGGCTAGCTGATCAAATAGATAGACGATCCCCAACTCGAGCATGCCGAACTGGTTGAAGTATTCTCCGGCAGCCCCGTCGACGAGACAGGGTACAGGCTCTTCGTCTGAAGATCCAGGATACAGGTGCGGAAGATTCCTAGGGAAGTCTCGCCGGAAGCGGAACGTTGGTTCTTGCCAAGGATAGGCGTTCGTCAGAACGACCCAAACCCGCTCGACTTTGAACACCCCATTCGAACTGACGCCACGCGCCCGTTCGATAAGCGTCATCTCGACATCGACGTCGACGTACAAACGTGCGCTCAGATCATCGATGTCTTCAATACCCGCAGCAAGACACTGAGGGTGACCGGTTACGACACGCTGGAAATGGTCAGCGTGCCGCTGCAGGTCCGCCGCAGACATTTCTCACCCATGTCCGCGTGCAGTCGTTGAAACCGCGCTAACCCCGGCCGCTGACGCGCCGATCGTGGCCGCGAGCTTCAAGGTGCGCTGCGGACCCCGATGGCTGATCTTGAACTCCACAGGTCTGTCTTCCTTATCGCGAACCTCTTCCGTGCATAAAAAGCGATCCGTATCCTCGCCAACCATGGAAAGGTATTCGCGTTTGGCCCGCTCATGCGGCGGGTTCGCATCGTCTTTTTTGATGGGTTTGCAACTCGCGACGATGACGGAGCCCTCTCGGCCCTGCCCAAGCGCGTCTCGGGCCTCCGGGCAAACCTTGACTGCCTCACCGAGCTGAGACCAGTGGTCGAAGCTCAACGTCCGCCATGAACAATGATGCGGCGTTTCCACGATGTCGTACTGGAGCCAATCGGTCGTGCCATCTTCCGAATTGCGTTCCCAAAGTCGCTTCCAGATCGCAACGCCAGCATCGCCTCCTGACAGGAAAAGACACTTTCCTTTGTAGCCGTCGGCTGAGATTGAAAAACGCGTGATGACGGAAGAGTTGTTCTTCTCAATCTCGTCGAGGAGGGGATCGTCCTCGTCCTCGAAGAAAATCGGGGCAAGCAGCCGTCCCTGTAGCTCGCCGGACTGCACGCGGTTGACCTTCGTGATGAGCTCTTTGCATTCGATCAGGATATCGCCCAGATCGTCCGTTTTTCCGTCCTTATCTTTGCCGAGGATGAGGATGCGATCTCCATTCTCCGTCGCCAGTCCATCCTCACGAAACCGCCGAACCCTCCGACGAGCCTCAGAAGCCCACGCCTTGGCTTCCTCGCAAAGCTTATGCTGCGCGCTGGCCCGACGAAACACGATCGGTGACGACCACATTTCACGGATGAGAATGAGGTTTTTGTCCCCGACAGGAAAATCGTCGGGAGAGCCGAGATGAAAGTGCGTGTTCAAGCCGGTGACGTGGTCGGCACAGGGTGAGAGACAAGAAACGCGTCGACATATAGCCTGCCCTTCTCATCACGGGGTAGGCGGTCCTTTAGACTCTTCGCGACGTCGTAAGTGCTATCGTCCGGATTGTCGGCTGCCGCCCTGATGTTGATATCGATTAAGACGTTCTGGCCGTTGTCGAGCTGAATCAGCGCCATGTCGCCGTCCCGACGGGGAAAAAGGTGAGGTATGCCATATGATGCCTCCACAGAATAGCATATATATGCCCTATATGATCTCGAAATACAAGATGTGGTATATTCGAGAGTGGAATCTTTGCTTTTCGATCGGCCTTTTCGAAGCCAGCAGCTGACAAAGTTGATGCGCTAACAGAACGGCCACTTACAGCCGCAAACGCTTGAAGGACGCCCGTCAGCTTCAGGTCGGTTTGAGGTACGGCAGCTATTGGCCATACCGTCCAGAAAGCTGCCAGTCCGCAATCGGCCAGAAGCAATCTATTCAATAAGGCCTTCTACCGTTTTCGAATCACGGCTTGAAGCTTGCCTTTGCAATGAACCATGATGTCGATAATGCGGATCGACCTCAACTCCTCCGCATACAGCGCGACAATGTGGATGTGACGCGGGCGGCGATCTGGATGAGACGATCAAGTCACGGCGTCCAAGAGATTATCACTGATATTGTCGCTGACAAGAACGCCCTCGGTCTTTGATTGACGCTCCGCGACAATCTGGGACATGCTTTTGACTGTTGCGAAGGTGGCTGGCCGGCCTCTCTGGCGCTTGGCTTCGAGGGCCGATCTGCGTCGGTAGCTTTCGACATTCATCTCGAAGATCGTCGCGTGTTGGATGAGACGGTCGACGGCAGCCAGCGTGATTGCGGGATCGGAGAAGACGTTGTTCCATTGAAGGCTAGTTTGGCGATCTCAACGGAAGCGACGTGGCTCACTCGCGGGTTTTTCCCGTCGCGTCGAGGATGAGCCGAACCGTTTCTTCCGGCTGATCCCACATGGGAAAATGCCCGCACTTCTCGAACCAGTGCAGTTTGGCGGATGGAAAGGCCTCCATCGCCCGGGCGGCCTGACGCGGCAGACACAGACGATCCTGCCGGCCCCATCCGATGACGACGGGCTGGGAAGTCTCTGCCGCTGGTCCTTCCTGTTCTGGCGCGGTGGCGAGATCGCGCACGAGCGCATCGAAGGTTTTAGTCGCGGCAAAGCTCTTGAGCTCGGTCGCGACGATCTCAGGGTCCAGCTTCCAGGGACGTGCCGACAGCTGCGCCAGTAGCATGCTGCGAGTTGCAGTGGACCGGGAGAGGGTCGGCAGTGCAGGCCCCAGGCCACGCACGAGCCGGATCGACGCGGCGAGTGTGGAGCGGAAATATGTCCTCTCCCAGCCGCGCCAGAAGCCGCCGGGATCGAGGGCGATCGTCGCGCCGACTTTCCCGCGGCGCGCCATCTCGAGCACGATCCTCGCGCCGAGCGAACTGCCGACGATGTCGATGCCTTCGAGGCCCTGTTCGATGATGAAGGACTCGACGCTGTCGACGAGCCCCCTGAACGTGCCGCTATCGGCAGCAGCGGGTGTTTCGCCGTGCCCCGGCAGGTCCAGGGTCACGACTTCGCGCGTCTCGGAGAGCGCAGGAAGGATCGTGGTCCAGGATCGCCACGATCCTCCGAGCCCGTGCACGAGGAGAAGCGGAGGGCCTGCGCCTTGGCGTATGAAATTCAGCATCCGTATCTTCCTCGCTCGTAACAAGTGTACTCTCGGCCGCATCGTGCGTTTGATGGCAACGTGCGGATCAACGCTTTGATCCTCACGCCGGCCGGGTCATTCGGCCCGCGCCCTGCCGACTACGTAGCTCATCGAGCGCTTGGTAGGTGGACTTTTGCCATTCGCAGCTTCGGACCCCTTTTTCTTCGGCGCTGATAGGACAACTTGACACCGCATGCCGATTGGTTGGTCTATGGTCAAAGGCGATGCATGGCGACGCCGTAGCCCACTCGTCGTCGCCGGCAGCGCTGAGACTATCCTTCGGCTGGCCGCGTATCGCTGAAGCGGTGCTGACGATTGCAAATGGACTTGGAATTACATTACCGATCGAGTTCAAGGCGCACGATGATGTCTCGCTACCGGTGGTGATGATCGTCGCGGTTTAAGTTGATCGAGAACGCTTGCAGGGAAACCTGCATGGCCGGAGCGGCGCCGATTCACGATGTTATTCGTAAAGCTGCCAGTCCGCTTTCGGCCAAAAGCACTCTCAGGCGTGGAGTGAAATACAGATTGTCTATTGATATGAGTGGGAGCCGGCGACGAATAGAAATACCGCTGCCCCTATCTACGATGTTCATCGACCTCAAATCTAGGAAGTTTCCGGATGGCCATTGCCTTCGCCTTAAGCGTCACGTCCCCATACTGATCAGCGACCGTGCGGGCGGCATGCCCCTGGATAGCGTTATAAATTCTCGCTTCGATTTCTGCATCGATGCACCGCGTTGTGAAGAGGTGCCGCCAACCATGGTTCGGCTGAACGTTAGGGTCGGGGACAACGTCTCGAACAAACTCACGCATCCTGTTCAACAGTCCCGAAAGAGGTCCGGCCACGTCACCGTTCTTCCCCGGTACAACGAATAGCGGCCCCGGCTGTGCCGCCTCGACAAAAAGATGGAAACCAAGGTCGATGAGTTGCGGGTGCAGTACGATGTCTCTGGCTTGATTGGTCTTCACCGTTCCAGCGTCAGGCGTGATGCGTAGGACCCAAAAACCGTTCTCGAAACGAATGTCTTGGCGGCGTAGCTGACCAATCTCGCCAACTCTCGCGCCGCTGAACGCACATAGCCACGGTATCCAGTGCTTTGCCGCTGCGGTCGACGGAAGCTCTCGTGGGATTGGCTCATAGTTCAGAGCAGCTGATAAGATCGCATTTGCCTCGTCGTCGGTGAAGCCTTTTGGCCTGAGCTGAGGCTTCTTTCCTACTCGTATGGTAACCCCCTCGGCGGGATTCTCTGCCAGCTTCCGGTTTATCTTCGCCCAGCCAAAAATGGTTTTCAGAGCGGAGAGGTCGCTGTCTTTTACGGTTTTCGCACTGGGTATTTTACCTGTCCGCTGAGACGGTGTTGTCAGCCGATGATCTTTGAAAGCGACAACGTCGTCTGGGGTGACACGTGTCGCATCGTCATGCCCCAGAAAGGCAACGAACCCTTTCACAGTATGGTGATAGCTTTCATGCGTGCTAGGTTTGCGGCCGGCCGCCTTCGCCTCCTGCCACCATGATTCGAACAGACCTGTGACCGACAAAGGCTTAATAGCGGTGTCCGCGAAACGAGGCTGTTCAGCTGGAGAAACGTGAGCTGCCTTGGTCGTGGCTACATCGCCTGGATCGATTATGCCTTCGGCCAACTGATCAAGCTTCAAGCTTGCCCTTTGAAAGGCCGCCGCGATGGCTCTCGACAATTTGAAATAGCTGAGATCATCAACCCGAAGTCCAAAATGCGCGAGGCAATTGTCAGTCTGGATATGGCAGAACCGACGCATAAAGTCTCTTATGATGTCATCTGCGACAACTGTCTTGCCATCTGTACGCAAATCTTTGGTCCACAGATCAGCATAGAGATGCGTACGCCACGTCAATTGCATGCGCGGATCGTCAGCATGACCATTCAGCCAATTGTCGTGAGAAAGCTTGGCGTATTCATGCGCCTCGCGCTCTGTCAGCGAACGGTAACCGGCTCGGAGGTTGGACCATCGGACCTCCACCTGCGCCGATACCTTTGCATATTCGACGCGAGCTTCAGCGGCGTCCTTCGTACCCAAAGTGACCAGTTCTTCGCGTTTACCAACCAGTTCACGCAGATCTTTCGGTACGGCTCGCCGGTACCAGAAAACACCGGTCTTCGGATGGGGCCAAGGTTGAGCCATTTTCAACGCCATTTGTATCACCCGCTTGTATCACTCGGGCTACCACAAATCAATGAATTGGCTTATGTTTCTGACGCTCCAAACGAATTCGGAGAAATGGTGCCAGGAGAGGACTCGATATCTCGTCCTACGCCCTTAACTTCATTGGCTTATAATTTTCACACAACTAGAGAAACCAACAAAAGCACCAACATCTCATGATTGTCAGGTGACCGCGCTCTCTAAGACATGTTTCCGGTCGTGCAGATGTTAGATAAGACCGTATCGCAGTTTTAGAACACCACCAACGAGCTTCGCTTTAGATCGGCAAAAGTTGCCTAGCGCATATGCGTCGGATCAAACTACAGGAGCCGAATAACAAGCAGAACCCCAACTACCCATCCAGACTTCATCTTCCGGAGGTTCGTCAAAGCGTATCGCGAACTATCGCCGACAATCGTCATTTCGAAGAGTGACGATCAGCTCATTCGTTCAATCATCAAGGACGTGATCGCAGGATGGAAAGTACGAAGCCCTTCAACGTGGAATTCCGCTCGACCCGACCGGCCAGCCTGATGTCGAAAGCACTTCAGAATGCTCAGTTCACCTCTTGAGCTTTTTCAATCGGCTTATGAACGAAATGAAGGAGCAGCGCGGATTTCGTCTGTTGCCAGCGCGGGGCAACCGAACTGCTCTATAACAACGATGTGTAAGGAGACTTTGAGCAGCCATTCATAAGACTGCAAAGCGCAGACATTAAAAATCTTCGTCGCATCCTGTCCAAGCCATACGAAGGGTGTGCCCTTGAAATTATATCTCGGAATTGATCGGGATGCCGACGACTGGTCTTTGAACGCAATGGATTGGTTGTAGTCTGATGAAGACTTGGCGAGTGCCGTATTCTACGCAAGGCGCTTGCCAGTTACATGTATGAAACTCCGTACTATAGGGGTCTCTTGTCAATTTCTGATCCAGCGGCCAATCTGAAGTTCTATATGAGGAGGATGCTCATGGCACTCGGTTGCTTCAAGAACATCGTCGCGAGCGCGTGCTTTTGCGCTTCCTTCGCGATGTCGAGTGCTGCAAACGCCGATCCGGCCTACTATGAAGGCATTCCTGCAGAAGCCGTGTCCTGCATTGTCGAAAACCTTGACGTCTACCGCGCGACGGAAAACGCGATTGTTATCATCCGACCTGATATATGCCCGAATACCGATGCTTTGGCCGGCTCGCTCGATGGGCGTATCAATATGCTGCCAGGTAGCAGTTTCTACCACGGATCCGGTCCGTCAGCTCCGTCGAGGACCCTTGCCTACACGAAGCCGCAACTCGAATGCCTTGCCGAGTTGAAAGCAAACCGTCAGATCGATCTTTTGCCGAAAGATCCCTGTAGCATCCGATGAGTCCGGACGATCAAGAAGAGGCCGCGCGCACGCCCCCCAATTACGATGCGTCCGGGTGCCATTCGAGTGGCAGAGAGCATAAAGTCCGATTGCAGAAGGACAATCGGGACCGCCTGATCGAGACACTCACCGGCGTGGCATCCGTAGCAACGTTCCTGACGGTGCTCATCGCCCTCATCGCGTTCCTTCAGGATCTTCGCCAGTCCGAGGCGCAACGTCTCCACGATCAACGCCTAGAGCGGCGCGAGGCTTCACTCGAAGTCGTCAACCGCTTCAGCAGTGGAGAGGTGCTTGCCGCCCGACTGCTAATCCTGCGGGGACTGATGATGGTGGGACCTGACCAACTCCAATCCGTTTCGACGGATAGTGACAGCATGGCCGACCTCGCTCGGGTGATGGCGACAGCGACTGGCGATCCTATCGCTTATGATCAATCGCTATTTGTCATCGCTGACTTTTACGACAGTGCCTATTCATGCGTAGAGGCAGGCATATGCGATGAAGCGACACTGAACGCGCAGATTGGTTCGTACGGAGCGCGTTTTCACTGCTTCTTCAGACCTGTCATCGGTAGGTTGCAGGCGGACTATCGCATTGATGGCTTGGGTAAAGGCGTAGAAATCTGGAGCCAGGAGTACGACGTTTGCTGACGCTCAAATGCACAGGCGCAGAACGGCGCGAGCCACATCCTGTTGACCTGCGATTCGAGGAACCTCGAACACGTCGTAGAACGCAGCTTCATCAGCTCGGGTGAAGTGGTCTTCAGTACGGACATCGAACAGTTCGGCTGCGGCTAGCTTTCGGGCTCCCTCCGGGCTTACCTTTGTCACGACAACAGTCCGTCCGGTCTGAGACATCGAAACAACGTCGTCGATGGTTACGTCGACGGATGCGTCCTGAGTATGAATGGTGAGATATTTGCCCATGCGCTCGTAGCGGCGACCCAAGTCTTCAACGTCCGACCAAGTCCCTGTGGGAAGCAGAACAGTAAGATGATGCTGGCCTTGGCCCGCGCAGTAGAGGCGAAACTGTCGTCCAGTTCGTGACGTCTGCATCTCCGCAATCAGTCCGCGATCTCCGAATGGAACCGCGTTCCATTTTTCGGCTGCATCCTCGGAATTGTCGATGTTCAAATTGATCGCTTCGACATCGGAAATATAACGGAATTCGTCGGGCGGTGCCTCGGCCGCGAGAGGATAGAGGTCAGCGCTAATTCCCATTTCGAGGATATAGTCCACAATCAGCCCTGTGTTGTATTGCTCTCGAGCGGATCGCACCAATTGATCGAGTCCGGAAATTGTGACGGTTTCTGCGTCTAAGGGCTCGTCTGCGAATTGATGAAACCCCAGCGAAGCTTCACTCGAAAGGCTTCTTCGTTCTCCACCCAGAAACGCATAAGCGCACGCGGATAGACAGCGAGCATTGGTCGCCCTTACCTGGTCGCTGCTCAGCTCATCATCTCGGGACTCCCGGAATCCAATCGCGACCGCAATTCCTTCCTGCCTGAACATTCTTCCCAATTCGAGGCCGGCGGCGAGACTGCCGCCAGTAGAGTTTAGATAGAGAACATGTCCAACACCGCTCGATGCGAGAAATTCCTCAAAAACGCGTGGTGTATCTGGGGTGATGATGCCTTCGCCGTAGGACCATTCACAACTGAAGCAATTCCCGCCCGTGCCGCCTGTGGAGAAGCGCATTGCTTCGGATCTTTCATCAGGCAGGGGTTGTGCTAGTGCTGCATGGATCGAGACTGCAGCGAGCAGTATACAAAAGAGCGCTTTAATAGCCGTTGTCATTCGTTTCTGCACACCTCCAGTACTCGGACTGGCAAGCGACTATCGCCAGTTATTTTAGGAAAGCTGTAGAGCATCTGAAAAGGGGTACTGTAAGCGCGCGGCAAGCTCCGAAGACTCACTGGATGGACGCTTTTTGCATTGGCGATTGCAACCGCACCCACTTTGGTAGTGAGCGCCAATATAAAAGGGCCATAATCCGTAGAATTTACGCTCCAATTTCTTACTTTAACCTGCGTGGTGTCAGTCTTTAATATAAATTCTGGACCAACTACATCACGTAAATCTATTATACCCGATAAATTCCCCTCAGGATAAGCCAAAGATATAGCATAATCCCCCAATATACATACTATCGCAAGTTCCCGACCAGTATTCCTAGCGGCTGCGTACGCTGTTAACCCGTCACCACTGGCTATGGCTGTCCACGGACCCGCGACGTCACCCGCAGTCTGAATATCTAGTTCGTTCAGCTCGTCTTCTGTGAGCATTCGAGCGCCAGAGCCCGGTTGGACGCTGACGGCCAACGCGTACAGATTGGCACCCACGTTCATATCGCGAATGTATTCCACGATGCGACCAGTCAGGATTTGTCCCTCGATCTGCTGACGACGCAAGTCGGCAGTATTGAGGACCCGCGTATCGGTATCGCTGATAAGGCTCATATCGATGGCAGGCGTCACGCCGAACAGACTGCCCTCAGGAATTGAGCGAACCTCTCCTCCTAAAAAAGCATAGGCACATGCACCGATGCATTCCCCGCCTTCCACTTCTTCGTACCAGGGTTCAAAGTATACAGCAGACAGACCAATCTCGGTGTGGAAGCCGTTCTGACGGATCAGCCTGCCAAGTGACAGACCAGATTCGATGTCTTCTCCGTTCCCTACCATTCGGATAAGTTGGCTTGGGTTTTCCTCTTCTTGCAGAAACTTCTCGAACGTCGCTGGTGTTTCTGACGTGATCTCTCCCTCTGCAACGATCCAACAGCACGAATTCAGGTTTCCGCCATCACTGACAGACTCAAATCGCATCGGCTCCGCGAAAGACACGACCGTGGACCACATCAGCACGGCAAGTCCAAGACACCAGGTTTTCAAAAGCCACTCCCCTGCAAGATTTACCATTGAGGATAATTCTTCCTACAATTGCAACCGTCTGCGTACTTTCTGAGGTATATCGAGTAGATTCAATTGGTAAAACGGCAGCAGACGTTGGCGTCGATAAAAATAACATTAGGGTGTACCCTACCGTGACAGCCCTCGGCGACATTCGCGGTATGTCACATCGGAGTTGACCTCG